>CACXFZ010000226.1 GCA_902767025.1 uncultured Coriobacteriaceae bacterium | reverse complement strand
TTGGACGTTCGGACGGAACACGCGGTTCGACACGCGATGCGAGTGGCTGATGCTGCGCCCTGCCACGGGGGTCTTGCCGCAGACTTCACATACCTTCGACATTGCAATCACTCCAGTCGTATTTCATCAGCCTGCCCGTTTGTCGCGTCGCAGGCGCCAGTAACAAAAGCCCGAGTACTATACCACACAGATATTCCGTGTGCCACCGATTTCCACATTAATTCAAATTGCCCCTCACACGCCGCATGTGCGGTGCACGGGCGCAGGCGAGCGCGGCGGTGGGCGATTGTTGGCGACGGAGCGGTCTGCGCATGCCTGGGGCGTGTGAAATGCCTGAAGGCTGACCGGGCTTGGGCAAGCACCGACGGGCATACGGTATACCTTCTGCTTTGCAAAGAACAAGCGGAACATGACAGATAGCGAGAGAGGATTGGACATGGCCGATACAGTTCGAGGCGATGTGCATGTGTCCAACGACGTGCTGGCCGATTTGGCAGGGAATGCCATTCAGAATTGCTATGGCGTGGTGGGGATGGCAGCCCCTTCCACCGCAGACGGGATCGCGAACCTGCTGCCGCGCTCGCGCTGGCGCCGTGGCGTGCATGTGGAGGCGACCGAAGAGGGCGTGCGCATCATCGTGGACGTGATCATCGAGTACGGAACGAACTTAAACGTGGTTTCCCAGAACGTCGTCGAAGCGGTGACGTTCGCCCTGGGAGAGTACGCATGCGTCCCCCTGCTGGGCGTCGACGTGCGCGTCAAGGGCGTGAAAGTGCCTCGCTAGATTCTGGGGAGAAGATGCCGCAACGAGCAGGAGCAGATGGAAACCATGTCAGAAACCTACACCATTAACCAGATACTGAATGCGTTGGCGTTCGCTGGCAAGTGCTTGTCGGACCGCAAAGACGAAGTGAACAAGCTCAACGTGTTCCCCGTTCCCGATGGCGACACGGGCACGAACATGTCGCTGACCATCCAGAGCGTGATCGACAACGTCGCCGCGCTGCCGATTGGCGCCGATCCGGCCCTCATCCGCAAGACCATCACCACGGGTGCCCTGATGGGCGCGCGCGGCAACTCGGGCGTCATCACGAGCCAGATCATGCGCGGTCTGTGCGAAGGCGCCGCGGGCGAGACGGAATTCACGGTCGCGGCCATCGACAAGGCGCTCGCCGGCGCCCAGGCCACGGCGTTTTCCGCCGTTCGCAAGCCGGTGGAGGGCACGATCCTGACCGTGCTGCGCGACGTCGCGACTGCGGCGAAGCGCGCCAACAAGAAGAAGATGTCCGTCGACGAGGCGCTCACCTACATCGCATCCGAGGCGTACGCATCCGTGCAGCGCACCCCCGACCTGCTCCCCGTCCTGAAGGAAAACGGCGTTGTGGACGCCGGCGGCTTCGGCTTGGCGATCCTGCTCGACAGCTTCGCCTCGGCGCTGCAGGGCCGCGAGCAGATGCTGGGCGACGTGCTGTCGCTGTCGCGCACGGCCGAGCCCAAGGTGGAGATCGAGCAGATCAACGACTGGGAGGGCTCCGCGTACCGCTACTGCAACGAGTTCCTGGTGGATTCCGAAACGCTCGACATCGACGAGGCGTTGGAGTTTTTGGGCACCATGGGCGACTGCGAACTGTGCGTCGGCGCCGCCCCGAAGTTCAAGGTGCACGTGCATTCGAACACCCCCGACCAGGTGCTGGCCTACTTCCTGGCGCGCGGTCAGATTTCGGAAGTCTTCATCCACAACATGCAGCTGCAAAGCGCGGCGCGCACGCAGGCCCTTGCCGCCGAGGCGGGCCAGCAGCCCGCTGCCGAAGAACAGCCGCCCAAGCCCATCGGGTTCGTGGCGGTGGCGCCCGGCACGGGCAATGCCGCCATTCTGGAGAGCCTGGGTGTGGACGTGGTGGTGTCGGGCGGCCAGACGATGAACCCCTCCACGAAGGACTTGCTGGATGCCGTCGCACAGGTCAACGCCGATTCGGTGGTCATCCTGCCCGACAACTCCAACATCATCATGGCCGCGAACAGCGCCGCCGAAGTTGCCGACAAGCCGGTCGCCGTGGTTCCCACCACCAGCGTGCCGCAGGCGTTCACCGCGATGTTCGCCGTCGACCCGCAGGTGGGCCTGGAGGAGAACGCCGAGGCCATGTCCCAGGCCATCACCGAGGTGCGCACCGGCGAGGTGACGCAGGCGGTGAAGGATTCCCACGACAGCACCGGCAACCCCATCAAGGAAGGCGACTGGATCGGCATCGCCGACGGGGCCATCCTGTCGGTGGGCGCATCGGTCGAGGCGGTGACGCTGGACTTGCTGGGCAAGATGGAGGCCGAAGACGCCGACACGCTGACGCTGCTGGCCGGAAGCGACTTGGACGACGAGCGCTTCGCCGCGCTGACGGAACAGGTGGAGGATGCCTTCGACGACCTCGAGGTGGATGCGCACCGCGGCGAGCAGCCGCTCTATCCGATGATATTCGCGCTTGAATAGCGACGCGAACAGCCGGCTTGCCGCCTCGCTTGCCTTCGACGGCAAGGTCGGGGCGGTGCGGGCGGTGTCCCAATCGCGCGCCGGCGTGCTTGCCAAGATGGGCATCGTGACGGTGCGCGACCTGCTCACCCATTTCCCCCGGCGCTACGTCGACATGAGCGACGTCTGCACGATAGCCCGTGCGCAAATCGGTTCTTCGTGCACCATCGTGGGCGAGGTCTACGAGGTGAAGCTCAAACGCCCCAAGCCGCGCCTGTCCCTGACAGAGATCACGCTCGTGGACGGCACCGGCACCTTGCTGATAACCTGCTTCCGCCAACCCTGGCTTGCCGAGAGGCTCCAGCCGGGACAGCGGCTGGCGGTGTCGGGCAAGCTCGAGTTCAACTACGGGTTCAAGCGCATGACCAACCCGTTCATCGCCCATGTCGAGGACGGCGGGGATGCGGCCGGTGGGCTGATCGTGGCCGTGCACCCCGCCACCGAGAAGCTCTCGGCTGCCTGGATGAGGCGCCTGGTGGCAAACGGCCTGGAGCTGGTCTTCGGGCTGGAGGACCCGCTCCCGCTGGACGTGCGCCTGCGCTACCGGCTGATGCCGCGGTATGCGTCGTTGCGCAACATCCATTTCCCCGAAACGATCGACGACGCCCAGGCTGCGCGGCGAAGGCTCGCCTACGAGGAGGTGCTGCTGCTCGAACTGCATCTGATGCGCGCCCATGCGCCCGCGCCCGGGACGGGAACGGCGCATGTGGTCGACGGGCCGGCGGTCCGCGGGTTGGCGGATGCGTTTCCCTTCGAGCTCACCGACGGGCAATGCCAGGCGCGCGACCAGATCCTGGAGCGCATGGCGGCCGAAACCCCCGCCAACCACATGCTGCTGGGCGACGTGGGCACCGGCAAGACCGCCGTGGCAGCCTTTGCGCTTGCTGCTGCGGCGGACTCCGGCTGCCAGGCGCTGATGATGGCGCCCACCGAGGTGCTGGCCAACCAGTACGCCCAGGCGCTGGGGCAGGTGCTCGAGCGCGTGCAGGTGCGTTGGGGGCTGCTGACCGGCTCGACCGCCCCCGCTGCCCGCGCACAGCTGCTCGCACAGCTTGCCTCAGGCGAGCTCGACGTGCTGTTCGGCACGCATGCGCTGCTCGAGCCCGACGTGGTCGCGCCCGCGTGCTCGCTGGTGGTCATCGACGAGCAGCAGCGCTTCGGCGTCGACCAGCGCGCGGCCCTGGAGGGCAAAGGGGCCGGGCCCGACGTTCTGTCGCTGACGGCAACGCCCATCCCGCGTTCGCTCGCGCTTGCCCTGTACGGGAACATGACGTTGAGCTACCTGCACGCGCGCCCGCATGCCACGGCCCCCACCGAAACGAAGGTGCTCGCATCTTCGCAGCGCGGCGAGGCCTACGAGCTGGCCCTGGAGGCGCTCGAGCAGGGCCGGCAGGTCTACGTCGTGTGCCCGCTGGTGGGCAAGGTGGCCGACAAGGGCGCGGCTGGCCAGGCAGGCCCCGACGAGGACGACCAGGACGCGATTCGCGTGCAGATCGAGTCGGAAGACGACATGCTCGATGACGATCCACGCGCGGCGATGCAGGAAGCGCAGTTCCTGCGCACCAAGATATTCGGCGGGTTCGAGGTGGGCGTGCTGCACGGCCAGATGGCCGCTGCCGAAAAGCAGCAGGTGATGGACGATTTCCGCGCCGGGAAGATCCACGTGCTGGTGGCCACGACGGTCATCGAGGTCGGCGTGGACGTGCCCAACGCCACGGTGATGATCGTGCAGGATGCGGACCGCTTCGGCTTGTCCCAGCTGCATCAGCTGCGTGGGCGCGTGGGCCGCGGCGAGCATCCGGGCCTGGTGTGCCTGATCTCGTCGACGAAGGCGCCCCATGCCCTCGAGCGCCTGGCGGCGATGGAGCGCACGACGGATGGCTTCGAGCTTGCCGAGTACGACCTGTCGCTGCGTCGCGAAGGCGACATCCTGGGCAACCGGCAGCATGGCGCTTCCGTGCTCAAGCTGGTTAACGTGGTGCGCGACGCCCCGATCATCGAGGCTGCGCACGACGACGCGCGGGCCATTCTGGACGACGACCCTCAGCTCGAGCTGCCCGAGCACCGGGGCCTGCGCTACGAGCTGTCCCGCACGTTCGAGAAGCTGGGCGATGCCGCTACGGCGCAGGCGAAGGCGCGAGGAGGGAGGCGATGAGGATCATCGCCGGACAATACGGCGGGCGCAGGATCGAGGCCCCGAAGGGGACGAACACCCGGCCGACCACCGACCGCGTGCGCGAATCGCTGATGAGCGCCCTGGAAAGCAGGCTCGGCTCGTTCGACGGCTTGCGCGTTCTGGACGCTTTTGCGGGAAGCGGGGCGCTGGGTATCGAGGCGCTCAGCAGGGGAGCGGGGCATGCCGTTTTCTGCGAGCGCGATGCGCACACGTGCGCGGTGCTGCGCGGCAACCTGTCGTTCGTGCCCGCGGACGCCTACCGGATCGTGCGCGGCGACGTGCTGAAGCGCCCTCCGGTGCAGCTGGGCCCCTTCGACGTGGTGTTCCTGGATCCTCCGTATGCGACCGACCCCGCGCAGGTGCGCGAACTGCTTGACGGCTTGGGCGAGGTCGGCGCGCTTTCCCCGAACGCCATCGTGACCTACGAGCACGACGCATCCGCCGACCTTGCGCCGTGGGGGGCTGCAGGTTCGCTACAATGGGAATGCGTCGCCACCAAGAGCTGGGGCGACACCGCCATCACCACCTACCGAAAGGCCGGCCAATGAGAAAAGGCATCGTTCCGGGAACGTTCGATCCCATCACGGAAGGCCACCTGGACATCATCCGGCGCGCATCCTGCCTGTTCGACGAGGTCGTGGTCGCCGTTGCGGCTTCGCTTGGCAAGGGCGGGACGGGTCCGCTGTTCTCGCTCGACGAGCGCGTGGAGCTGGTGCGCACGTCGGTGCAGGGCTTGGAAGGCGTGAGCGCCGAGCCGTTCGAGGGCCTGCTCGTGGACTTCGCACGCGAGCAAGGGGCGACGGCGGTGGTCAAGGGCCTGCGCGCCATCACCGACTTCGAATACGAATTCCAGATGGCGGCGGTCAACTTCGAGCTGAACCCGGAGATCGAAACGGTGTTCATCATGTCGCCGCCCCAGTACATGTACCTGTCCAGCTCCATCGTGCGCGAGCTGGCTGCGCTTGGCGGCGACTTCGAGCGCTTCGTGCCCCCGTGCGCCTACCGGGCGCTGCTCGAGCGGGCGCGCGCCTAACGTGTCGTTGCGCGTCCAGGGAGGATGCGCGGCATGGGGCGACTGTGGTGCGCGCGTGATGTGTCAAGTGCGCATTTTGCATTTGTGCGGGAAATGTTAGAATGAACCCGTTGTAGGTTGCCCCGTTTTCAGGTAACGCAGCAAAAATGTAGCACGCGGGAAGGATAACCATGGACGAAACAGGAGTATTGGGGCTTATCGAAGAGCTCTCCATCCTCTTGGAAGATGCCAAGCCGGTGTTTGGCAAGCAGAACCTGCGCCAGGTGGATGTGGCGGCAGCGTTCGAGATTCTCGATGACATACGTGACACGTTCCCCAGCGAGTTTGCGCAGTCGCGTCAGATCGTGCGCGAGCGCCAGAGCCTGCTCGACGACGCCGAGGCCGAGGCGAACCGCCTGATCGACGACGCGCGCAGCCAGGCGATGACCATCGCAAGCGAGCAGGAGATCGTGCGCATTTCCCAACAGCAGGCCGACAACATCCTGGCCGACGCCCGCGAGCTCGAGCGCGAGACGCGCGCCGGCGCCGAGGATTACGCCGACGAGGTGTTCAGCCACGTGGAGCAGAGCCTGGACACGCTTCTGGGCAACGTGCGCCGCTGCCGCGAGCGCCTGAACTCGACGTCGACCCTCAGGTAAGACAAGGTCTGGACGCTTACGTTGCAATCCACGCGCATCACGATACCCCACGAGCTCTTCGCCACGGCGGAGAGCTCGACGTTTTCCGGCACGCTCGAGATGGAGCGCCTGGAGCTGGGACCCGACGAGTACCGCTTCGACCAGCCGCTCGCCTGGCAGGTGGACGTCACCAACACCGGCGACGGCTTGCTGGTGGCGGGACGCATCACGGGCACGGGCACGACTTCGTGCGGCCGTTGCCTCGACGACGTGGACGTGGCGATCGACGGGGACGTGGAGGAGTACTTCCTGCTACAGCCGCCCGAAGACGATGCCGAAAAGGACGATGACGACCCGGACGAGTTCGAGATCCTGCCCGACGACCACGTCATCGACATGGAGCCCATCCTGCAGGCGGCGGTGGTGCTCGACCTGCCTACCGTTCCGCTTTGCAGCGAATCGTGCAAGGGGCTGTGCCCCGACTGCGGCGCCAACCTCAATGCCGAGTCGTGCGAATGCGCTGCGGCGCGCGAGCAGGCGAACCGGGAGTTCGACCAGCTGAAGAACCCGTTTTCCGTGCTGCAAGAGCTCGACTTGAGCGAGCACGACGAAGAAGGGTAGCCCGCTTCCGAACGGGGGTCGGGCCCATGTTCGCAAGGCGGGGTCTGTGTTGCCTCTTCACATCGCCTGGATAAGGGCTTGCGCCGGTTGCGATGCTGTTGTAATATATCGCTTCGCGTTTCAGCAAGAACAGCGTATCTGCAGGTTGCGCCTGCAGTGATGAAGGAGATAGAAGATGGCAGTACCTAAGCGAAAGACGGGCCGAGCCCGCACCCATGCACGTCGTTCCGAAAACGACAAGATCGCATCGCCGGCACGTTCGCTGTGCCCTCAGTGCGGGGAAGTGAAGCTCCCGCACAGGGTATGCCCGAATTGCGGCCACTATCGCAACCGAGAGGTTATCGAGACTGCGTAAGAAAGCAAGAGCCCTGTTCGAACGAGCGGGGCTCTTTCGTATAGGGGTCCTGAAAGCAGGCGCGAAAGGAAGGTCATGGGCGAGCCGATTGTCATAGCGGTGGATGCGGTAGGCGGAGACATCGGTCCCGCCGCGGTGCTGCCGGGCGTGGAAGCGGCGCTGGCCGCGCGCAGCGACCTGCAGGTGATCCTGTGCGGCCCTGCCGACGTGGTCGAGCCGTTCGCGCAGGCGCACGATCGATGCGAGGCGCAGGTGTGCACCGAGCAGATCGAAATGGACGAGCATCCCGCCCAGGCCGTGCGCGCGAAGAAGGACTCGAGCATCGTGGTGGGGTGCCGCCTGATCAGGGAAGGAAGGGCCCAGGGCTTCTTCAGCGCAGGTTCGACAGGGGCGTGCTTGGCCGCCGGTACCTTGGTGGCGGGCCGCATCAAGGGCGTGGCGCGTCCGGCCCTGGCGACGGTGGTTCCTTCTCCCGTGCGCCCGGTCATGCTCTGCGACGTGGGTGCCAACGCCGACTGCAAGCCCGAATACCTGGTGCAGTTCGCGAAGATGGCGTCGGTCTACGCCGAGTGCCTGCTCGACCGCCCGTCGCCCACGGTGGCGCTGCTCAACATCGGTTCGGAAGACACGAAGGGCTCGCAGCTGGCGCAGGAGGCCTACCGCCTGCTGCAAGAGCAGGTGCCCAACTTCGTCGGCAACGGCGAGGGCCCCGACCTGCTGGAAGGCCGCTACGACGTGTTCGTCACCGACGGCTTCACGGGCAACGTGTGCATCAAGACCATCGAAGGCACTTCGAAGGTGCTGTTCAAGGCCATCAGAGGGGTGTTCGCGAAAAGCATCCTCACCAAGTTGGCCGCCGGCATCGTCAAGGGCGGCATCGTCGAGCTCAAGGACAGCGTGAGCCCCGACACGTTCGGTGGCGCGCCGCTGCTGGGTGTGAAGGGCGCGTGCCTGGTCGGGCACGGCTCGTCGAACGAGCGGGCCATCAAAAACGGCGTGCTCACCACGGCCAAGACGGTATCTTTGGGCGTTTCTGATTTAATCGCGCAATCCATCGCAGAATAGCCGGTGCTTGGGTACAATCTGTTCCCAATCACATACAGGCCTTGCGTCCTCGCAACAGGAGCATCGCGCGCTGTGCCGTGGGCAGAGCATGCTGTTGCTGCAAGGATGCATAAACCACGAGCGTTCCAATGACCGAGTTCACTGACGACGAGCGGCGCAGGCTCGACCTTGCGCAGGACATAGTCCAGTACCGCTTCAACGACGAAGCGCTGCTGCTGCATGCGATCACGCATCCTTCGGCCGTCGAGGGCAAGGCCATCGCCTGCTCCTACGAGCGCTACGAGTTCCTAGGGGACAGCATCCTGGGCGCGATCGTGGCCGAAGCGGCGTTTCACCGTTATCCCGAAATCGACGAGGGCGGCCTGACGCGCATCAAGGTGTCGCTGGTGTCGGGCTCGTCGCTGTCCAAGGTCGGCGAAGAGCTGGGGTTCGCGGACTTCATCATCTTCGGCCAGTCCGAGCAGGGCACGGGCAAGCGCGGGTTGCATTCCGCGCTGGAAAACGTGTTCGAGGCCCTGGTGGCCGCCCTGTACCTGGACGGCGGCATCGATACGGCCCGCACCTTCGTCACGCGCACGCTGATCATCCATATGAGCGCGGACATGGCCCGCGAGCCCGAAAACCCCAAGAGCGTGCTGCAGGAACGGCTGCAGGAAGACGGCATCACGCCCACGTACAAGCTGGTCGAGACGCAGGGGCCGCCGCACGACCGCACCTTCGTCACGCAGGTGTTCGCCGGCATGCAGGCGCTTGCCAGCGGCATCGGGCGCACCAAGAAGGAATCGGAAAGCCAAGCGGCCGAAAGCGCCCTGGAAAGCCTGTTCGGCACGGCCGAGAGCAGGGAGCAGAAAGCCCAGGCGAAGGCAGCACGTGCGCAGGAGAAGGCCGAGGCGAAGGCCGCACGCGCACAGGAGAAGGCCGAGGCGAAGGCGGCGCGGGCCCAGGAGAAGGCCGAGGCGAAGGCTGCCAAGGCGAACCAGAAAGCACGGCAGAGGGAAGGCACGCCCCCTGCCACGGAAGAATAGGGAATCCCGTGTATCTGAAATCGTTGGTCCTGAAGGGCTTCAAGTCGTTTGCCGACCGCAGCGTGATCTCGCTCGAGCCGGGCATCACGGCCGTGGTGGGCCCCAACGGCTCGGGCAAGTCGAACATCTCGGACGCGGTGCTGTGGGTGCTCGGCGAGCGCAATGCGAAGAACCTGCGCGGCCAGGCGATGGAAGACGTCATCTTCGCCGGCTCCTCGGCGCGCAAGGCCGTGGGCGTGGCCGAGGTCGACCTGATCCTTGACAACTCCGACGGCACGCTGCCCATCGAATACAACGAAGTCGCCATCACGCGGCGGATGTACCGCAGCGGCGAGAGCGAGTACCTGATCAACGGCACGCCTGCACGGCGCATGGACGTGCTCGACATCCTGCACGACACCGGCCTGGGCACCGGCACCCATTCCATCATCGCCCAGGGCCACCTGTCGTCGATCCTGCAGAGCAAGCCCGAAGACCGCCGCATGCTCATCGAGGAAGCGGCCGGCGTGCTGAAGCACAAGCAGCGCAAGCTGAAAAGCGAGCGCAAACTCGAGCGCATGGACGCGCACCTGACGCGCGTGCGCGACATCGTCTCGGAGGTCGAGCGCCAGGTCAAGCCGCTCGAGCGCAAGGCGAAGCGCGCCTTGCAGTACCGCGAGCTGGCCGGGGAGCTGGCCGAGCTCGACCTGGGGCTTGCCGTGGACGATCTGCGCAACCTTCAGCGCACGTGGGACAGCGTGCTCGAGCGCGAAGAGCTGCTGGCCTCGAGCTCCGAGGAGCTGCGCCAGCGCATAGCCGCCGCCGAAGAGGAGGCGGAGCAGCTGCAGGAACGGCTGCAGAGCGAATCGAGCGACGCAGGCACGCTGGCGGCACGGTACCGCCGTGCCCAGACGGCGCTCGACCGCCTGGATTCGAACATCCTGCTGCTGCACGAGAAGAAGCGTTCCACGCAAAGCTACATCGCCGAGATGAGGCTGTCGCTGGAGGCTGGCGACGACGGCGACGAGCTGGAGGCCAAGCGCGCCGAGGCCGACGAGACGCTGCGCCAGGCGCGTGCGGCCAAGGAGGCGTCGGACGAGAAGCTGCGCATCGCGCAGATCACCTACGACGAGCTGAACATGAAGCGCAAGGCGCTGTCCATCGACATCGAGTCTTCGACCCAACGCCGCCGCGAAACGCTGCAGGACCTGGAAGCGGCGCGCACGGCCTACACGCGCACGCAGGAGGTGCTGGCTGAAAACCGCGCACAGGAGCGCATGATCGACACGCACGTGCTCCAGCTCGAGGAGCGCACGTCTGCGGCGCAGGCGGCGCGCGAGGCGGCACAAGCCACGCAGGCGGAAACGGCCGAACAGCTGTCCCAGGCCAAAGAGGCCGAATCGCAGGCGCGCGATGCGGTGGGCGCCGCGTTCACGGAGCGCGACCGCCTGCAGCGCGAGCTGGAAGAGGCGCGCGAGGCGCGTGCATCGAGCTCGGCGGAGGTGAAGAGCCTCGAAGAGCTGGAGCGGGCCCGCGCTGCGGCAAACCCCCTGCTCGCTTGGGCGCTGGAGCACGCCGGCGAGATCGCTGCCGAAGCCAAGCCCCTGGTGGAGCACGTGCAGGCGCCGGCAGACCTGGAAGCGGTGGTGGCCGAGCTGCTGGGACGCGACGTGGCAGGATTGCTCGTGCGCGACCGCAGTGCCGCGGCCTCGCTGGCCCAGCGCCTGGCAACATGCAGGGAGCACGGGCAGGTGACGCTGCTGCCGTCTGCGGGGATGCGAAAGCCGTCCGCGGTGCAGGGTGCGCGCCTGACCGACGTGCTCGCCATCGACGACGAGGCGCGCGACGCAGTCGAGGCGCTTTTGGGCGATGTGGTGGTATGCGCATCGTCGGACGAGGCTCTCCGGGCGGCCGAAGGCGGTGCCTGCGCGGTGACGCGCGAGGGCACGATCGCCTGGCCGAACGGCAAGCTTACCTACGTAAACCCCACGGCCGAGGAGATGAGCGCGCTTTCCGCCCAGCGCTCGCTGGCCGATGCCCGCCAGGCCCTCGAGCAGGCGACGCAGGCCCAGGCCGACCTGGAGGCCAAGTACAAGGTCGCCGAAGAGCAGTTGCGCAACGCGCAGAGCGAAAGCCTGTCGTGCTCGCAGGAGCGTGCGCGACTGCAGGGCGCTGCCGAGGCCGCCCAGGGAGCTGCCGAGCGGGCCGTGCAGGCCCACGAGGCCCTGGTGGCCGAAGCGCGCTCGCTCGACGAGGCGCGCATCGCCGCACGCGAGGCGCTCGAGAAGGCCGAGCCCGATGCCGCCCAGCTGGAATCGCGCATCGAGCGCCTGATCGTGCGCATCGACGAGGCCAAGGAAGACATCGAGCGCAAGAGCGAGGAGCTCACCAGCGTGCAGCAGGCCGCCGACGACGCGGCTGCGGCGCTTACCGAGGCCAAGCTGGCGTCGGCCACCGACATCCAGCAGGCCGAATACGCGCAGCGCATGCTGCTGGCCCGCGAACAGGACATCCGCAACGCCATCAGCGCACGCGAGCGCCTGAACGAGAACTTCGCCCGCAAGAACCTGGCCCTGCAGCGCATCGACCCGATGATCGAGCTGCACAAGCGGCTGGTGGAGGCCGCATCCAAGCGCCTGCAGGAGCTCGAGGAGATCACCGCGCGCACGCAGGATTCCTCGGCGGGCCTGCACCAGCGCATCAACCATGTGCGCAACGCCGCCCGCGAGGCCCACGAGCAGTTCGACGCCGCCAACGGCGAGCTCACCGAGGTGCGCGTGCAGAAGGGCCGTCTGGAAATGCAGGTGGAGCAGGCGATCGAGACCATCGTGCATGATTGCAACACGCCGCTCGAGAGCGCACTCGAGCTTCCCGAACTGGAAAACCGCGCCGAAATCGAAGAGCAGGCGTTCAAGCTGCGCCGCCGCATCGCGAACATGGGAACGATCAACCCCGATGCGGCCGACGAGTACGAAGAGCTCAAGAGCAGGTTCGACTACCTGTGCGCACAGCTGGCCGACATGGAGGCCGCGCGCCGCAGCCTGGCCCGCATCACGGCCATCATCGACGCGCGCATGAAAGACGACTTCGTGCGCACGTTCGAGGAAGTGGACCAGAACTACCGCGAGATCTTCCAGGTCCTGTTCCCCGGCGGCTCGGGCAACCTGAGCCTGGTGGATCCGGACGACCCCGAGAACACGGGCGTGGAAGTGAACGCGCAGCCGTCCGGCAAGCGCATCCTGAAGATGTCGTTGATGAGCGGCGGCGAGCAGTCGCTTGTGGCGATGGCGCTGCTGTTCGCGGTGTACAAGACGCGTTCGACGCCGTTCTACATCCTGGACGAGGTCGAGGCCGCACTCGACGACACGAACCTGCGCAGGCTGTGCGCCTACCTGGATTCGATGCGGCAGGGGACGCAGTTCATCATGATCACGCATCAGCGCCGCACGATGGAGATGGCCGATGTGCTCTACGGCATCAGCATGCAGTCGGACGGCGTTACCAAGGTGATGAGCCAGCGCCTTGAACGGGCGCTGCGCTACGCGGAATAGCGACAGAGGGAGCGTTTCATGTTCGAGAGCATGAAGGTTGGCATGTCCAGCACCCGGCAACGGTTCAGGGAGCGCATGAACGTGCTGCTCGACCGCGGCCCCAGCGTGGACGAGGAGTTCTGGGACGGCCTGGAAGAGGCGCTGATATTCGCCGACGTGGGTGCGCAAAGCGCCAACGACATCATCGTCAACATGCGCGAGCTTGCCACGCGCAAGGCCCTGCCCGACGCCTACGCGGTGCTCGACGCCCTGGCCGAGATCATCGCCGAGATGTTCGAGGAACCCGAAGAGAACCTGTTCGACCAGGACCCGGTGCTGGTGCTGTTCGTGGGCATCAACGGTGCCGGCAAGACCACGACGGTGGGCAAGATCGCCGCCGAGCAGAAGGCGAAGGGGCGCGAGGTGCTCATCGGCAGCGCCGACACGTTCCGCGCTGCCGCCATCGAGCAGCTGGAGGTCTGGGCCCAGCGCGCCAACGTCGAGATCGTCGAACGCGAGCGGGGCAGCGACCCGGCCAGCGTGTGCTACGACACCATCGAGCGCGGCGAAGCTGCGGGCAGCAACATGATCCTGATCGACACGGCGGGGCGCCTGCACACGTCCGACGACTTGATGCGCGAGCTGCAGAAGGTCGTGAACGTGGTGCGCAAGCGCTCGAACATGCCAGTGCGCATCGTGCTGGTCATCGATGCCACGACCGGCCAGAACGGCCTGTCCCAGGCGCGCCAGTTCAACGACGCACTCGACTTGGACGCGGTGATCGTGACCAAGCTCGACGGCACGGCCAAGGGCGGCATCGCGCTGGCCGTGAGCCACGAGCTGGGACTGCCGGTGGCCAAGGTGGGCGTGGGCGAGAGCCTGGAGGACCTGCAGGACTTCGATGCCTTCGACTTCTCGGCCGCGTTGATCGGCGCCGAGCCCCAGTACGTGCTGGTGGCGGCCGACGGCACCGAGCGCGTGGTGACCAAGGAAGAATTCGAGCGCGTGACGTCTGCCGCGCGCCAAGCCCAGGCCCAGCAGGCCGGCGAGGCGCAGCCCGAGCCCGAGCAGGTTGTGGAGGCCGAACAGGCCGCCGAACCCGAAGAGGCCGTTGAGTCCGACGACGGGCGCATAGACGAGCCGGACGTGCAGGATGACGCCGTTGCCGAAGAGGACTTCGAGGAAGAAGGCGTCGAAGAAGAAGACGTCGAGGATGCCGAGGATGCCGAGGAAGACGGCGAAGGCTTCGATGGCGAGGAAGAGGCCGACGACGGCATGGTCGACGACGCAGCACAAGCCGAGGACGAAGCCGAGTACGCCGAGTACGCCGAGGACGCCGAGGAAGCCGAGGAAGACTTCGAAGACGATGCCGACGAGGACGCCGAGGACCTCGAAGACGAAGACGAAGAGGACGCCGGGGAAGACCTCGACGACGAATCCGCCGAGGCCGACGAACAAGGCGAGGGCGAAGCGGACGACGAGGCCGACGACAAGGCAGACGAGGCCGCCGACGACGCCGACAAGGCAGACGAGGCCGCCGAGCAAGAAGAGCCCAAGAAGGAAGGCCGCATGAAGCGGCTCTTCAAGTGGATGAGGAGCTAGGACGCGATGTTTGACAGCTTATCTGATCGTCTCCAAGGCATCTTTGGGGGCATGCGGGCCAAGGGCCGCCTGACCGAAGAGGACATCAACGCCGCCATGCGCGAGATCCGCATGGCCCTGCTCGAAGCCGACGTGAACTTCAAGGTCGTGAAGGACTTCGTCGAGAAGACCAAGGAGCGCTGCCTGACCGCCGACGTGCTCGATTCGCTGACGCCGGCGCAAAACGTCACGAAGGTCGTGCTCGAAGAGCTCACCAACTTGCTGGGCAAGACCGATTCGAAGCTGGTGTTCGGATCGTCGCTGCCCCACGTGGTGATGCTGGTGGGCCTGCAAGGCTCCGGCAAGACCACCGCGGCCGCCAAGCTCGCCTACCTGCTGCGTTCGCAGAACCACAACCCCTTGCTGGTTGCCTGCGACGTCTACCGTCCCGCCGCCGACCAGCTGCAGACGCTCGGCGACGAAATGGGCGTGCGCGTGTACCGCGGCGCCGGCGACGACCCGGTCAAGATCGCCAAGGAAGGCATCCAGGACGCCATCGATTCGCTGCGCGACGTGGTCATCATCGACACCGCCGGTCGCCTGCACGTCGACGACCAGATGATGCAGGAGGCGCAGGACATCAAGGCGGCCACCAACCCCGACCAGGTGCTGATGGTCGTCGACGCGATGACCGGCCAGGACGTCGTCAACGTCGCGCAGGCCTTCGCCGAGCAAGTCGACTTCGACGGCGTGATCATGTCGAAGATGGACGGCGACGCCCGCGGCGGCGGTGCCCTGTCCATCCGCGAAGTCACCGGCAAGCCCATCAAGTTCATCAGCGCGGGTGAGAAGCCCGACAGCCTGGAGGAATTCCACCCCGAGCGCATGGCCAAGCGCATTTTGGGCATGGGCGACGTGATCAGCCTGATCGAGACGGCCACCAAGCTCCAGGAAGAGGAGCTGGCCGCCGAGCAGGAAGAGCGCATGCTGCGCGCCGAGCTGAACTTGGAGGACTTCCTGGACATGAACAGGCGGATCCGCAAGATGGGCGGCATCGGCAAGCTCGTGAGCGCCCTGCCCGGCGGCGACAAGGCCATGTCGCAGGGTCAAGTGGACACCAAGGCGCTCGACCGCATGGAGACCATCATCCACTCGATGACCAAGGAAGAGCGCATGAAGCCCGACATCCTCAACGGCAGCCGTCGGGCGCGCATCGCCAAGGGCGCCGGGGTCACGGTCACCGACGTGAACCAGGTGATGAAGAAGTTCAACGAGACCAAGAAGCTGATGAAGCAGTACATGCCCGCGATGGACGTCCCGGTCAAGAAGGGCAAGAAAGGCAAGAAGGGCAAGAAGAAGCGCGGTCTGCCCGGGTTCGGCGGCATGCCCGGCATGCCCGGCATGAACCCTGCCGACATGAAGGAATTCCAGAAGATGCTCGACGCCTTGGAATAGCCCGTCGCTGCCGACGAAACCTGCTGCTTTGCCGCGCTGCCGTGCGCGGCAAAGTTGCGTTTGGGGCAGGTGCGGGGCTTTCTGATTGTGCGATTGTGCAGAATCTGGGAGAGGGCCGGCTTGCGTGTTCCCTGGTGGCAGGCAACAAGGTATAGTGTGCTCGGAATCCAGCTTAAACCAAGGATAGTACGGTGACTGTTTCACGACGCATATTCCTGGGCGCCCTGTTGGCGCTGGCAACCTGTGTGCTCATGGCGAGCATGAGCCTGTCGCGCTCGTATGCAGACGAGCCCGCCGATGCGCAGGCCCCGGCGACGGCAACGCAGCCCGCCGACACCTCGTCGGCCTCCGACGAGGGCGCTTCCGCCGCACAGGCAACGACAGACGGGTCGCAGGGGCAGACGGCGCAGAACCCGGCTTCGGGTGGCGCGTCCGCATCGGGCGGGGATGCTGCTGCGTCCACCGCGCCGAAACCTGCGAGCACGGGCGAGGCCGAGGCCGCGCAAGCCGAGGCGGAGCAGGCAGATGCGGAAGAGGACGAGGAAGACGAGCAGGTCGCCAAACGCAAGGAGCTCATCGAGAAACTGCAGGTCAAGGCCGACGAGGCCGCTTCGAAGGCACTGGACCTCGCGTCGCAGGCAAGTGCCGCAGCCCGCAGCCTTCCCGACAAGCGCGCGGCGCTCGACGCATGCTACGGCCCGTTGAACGAGCAGCGCGATGCGCATGCCGCGGTGCTCCAGCAGGCTGCCCAGATAGACACGGCGCTGGCGGTCGTCGACAAGCGCATCAAGAAGGCGGAGCGCGCACTCCAGGACGCCAAGCGCGAGCTCGAGGCGGCGCGCAAGATCGATTTGAAATCGCTGCTGCGCGGGGATGTGGGTTTCGCCCAGATGGAATCGCTTCCGTACCTGTTGAACAAGCTCGTGAGGGCGCATGAGCAAACGCTGGCCCAGGCGAAGCAGGAGCGTGCCGAGCTGCAGCAGCAACGCGACGCCCTGGCTCCTGCGGTGGACCAGGCGCGTGCGGCCATCACGCAGGCGGTGCGCGTGGGCAATGCCGCCGCTTTCGAGATCGAGGCTGCCTGTGCCGAAATGCGCCAGTACGACCGCGAGGCATCCGATGCGCTCGAGGCGTTCGCCAAGGAGCTCGAGGAAGCCAGCAAGGACGTCGAGAAGCCCGTGGAGGAATCCGACCTGGACGGCTTCGTCGAGGCCAGGCAAACCGTGAAGTCCGCCCGTGCATGGCACGACGACGACCGTGCTCCCGCCCAGGAGATGGCGGGCGACTGGTACGACGCAATCGACTCCCTGTCGTCGGAGACCACCACCACGCCCTCGTTCGGCGTGGGCGACGACTTCCTGCTGAGCAAGGAGGAGTTCGTGGCGAAATGGGGTCCTGCCATCGACGCCTTCTACGCTTCGTGGGGCGAAAAGGCAGGTCAGGCCAGTCCAATGGCGGGCCTGGGCACGGTGATGGCCGAGCAGGCGTACCAGCATCGCATCGACCCGCGCCTGTGCGCGGCGGTGAGCATCGTCGAGTCCAGCGGCGGCCTGTACTGCATCAAGCCGTTCAACGCGTGGGGTTGGGGCGCGGCCGACAGCGACCCGTACAACCTGGCGTTCGGATGGAGCTCGTGGGAAGAGGCCGTGGCGGCTTGGCATGAAGGCGTCATCACCAACACGGCCGGCCTTGCCACGCCGAAGAGCCTAAGCGGGTTCGGCGACATCTACTGCTCCACGCCCATCTGGGCCAAGAACGTGGCTGGGTACATGACCCAGATCACCGATTTCGCTTACGGGGGCAGCCTCCAGGAGCAGGACGCAGATCCTGCCGCCGAAGGCGAAGCGGCGTAAGTGAGCCGGTTCGCACAAGGCGTGCTGAGCGCCCTGCTGGGCGCCGCCCTCTGGGGCTTTTCCGGCGCCTGTGTCCAGTACCTGTTCTCCCATTACGAGATCTCGCCGTTGTTCGTGACCGTCGTGCGCATGCTCTGCGCCGGGGCGCTGTTCCTGGCCGTGCTGGCCATCCGCCAGCGCGACACGCTGCGCAAGATCGCCGCCGACGGGCGGTCGCTGCGCCGCCTGGCCGTCTTCGGGTCGTGCGGCCTGTTCGGCAGCCAGGTAACCTACGTGATTGCCGTGTCCTACACCAATGCGGGAACGGCCACGGTGCTGCAATGCCTGAGCATCGTCTTCGTGATGGCGGCCACTTGCGTGATGCTTCGCCAGGCGCCGCGCATCTCGGAAATCGTCGCGTTCGCATGCGCGTTCGTGGCAACGCTGCTGATAGCCACGAAGGGCGATCTGGGCGTGCTCAACCTTCCGCTGGCCGGTCTGGTGTGGGGCATTGCGAATGCACTGGCCACCGCGTTCTACATCATGTACCCTCACGGCCTGTTCGAGAAATGGGGCAGTTTCGCGGTAACGGGCATCGGCATGCTGATGGGCGGGTGCTGCGCGCTTTGCCTGTGGGTGCTCGGCTCGCTGATCGCCCCCATGGCCGGCCCCGAGGTGGCCGCAGTGGTCACCGTGCCCGCGCTTGACGCCACCGGCGTGCTCGTGCTCGCATTGTTCGTGTTCGTGGGGACGTTTTGCGCCTTCGGGCTCTACCTGCATGGCGTGTCGATCGTCGGCGGCGTGGCCGGCGGGCTGCTCGGCGCCATCGAGCCCGTGAGCGCCACGCTGTTTTCGGCCCTGTGGCTGTCCACGGCGTTCCTGCCTGCCGACTGGATCGGCCTGGTGCTGATGGTCGTGACCATCGCCATCGTGTCGCTGCGTCCCCGCAAAGACTGATTCTTGAACAGGGTCGGGCCTCCGTTCGAAAGTTGAACAGGTGCTTGACCCTGTTCGAAAGGGGGAGGGATGCCGTACGACATTCGTCGATTCGGGTGCGAGGGTAGGAAAACGGCGGCTGCTGGTGTACCCTGTATGTTGCACATCATTTGCTTGCAAGGAGGCAACGATGGCTCAACATGCCCTGGGCGGACGGTTCAAGAAGCGCAAGCGCGATGCGGCGGACAAGCTGCAGGTGCTTGCCGGGGAAGTAGGTTCCATCCTGGAAGACGAGCAGGAAGCCCTGCCCGCGGACGAGCCCGAGATGTCGGGCCTCGACGTCATCGTTGCGGATACGCAAGGCCCGCTGCCCGACGAGGGTGCGACCGAGGAGATCCCCCTGGAAGACGGTCAGCCGACGTGCAATCCCCAGGCGTTCGCCGACCAGGAAACCGCAGCGCTGTTCCTGGAAGAATACGCCAAGCAGGAGTATCCGAAGCCATCGGTCACGGCTGACATCTGCGTGTTCCGCCGCCGCGAAGGCCATCTGCAGCTGCTGCTGATCAGGCGCGCCGGCCACCCGTTCATGGGCTGCTGGGCGCTGCCGGGCGGCTTTAGCGAGCCGGGCGAGACGGTGGACGACACGGCTGTGCGCGAGCTCGCCGAGGAAACGGGAGTGCAGGCGCCCCTGCTCGAGCAGATGGGCTTTTACAGCACCCCCGGGCGCGACCCGCGCGGCTGGGTGATGTCGGAGGCATATATCTGCGTCGCCGACGAGGATGTTGTCGTCGAAGCGGGCGACGACGCCTCGGATGCCCGGTGGTTCGACGTCGAGATGGAGGAATCCTTCGGCCTGATCACCCTGGAGCTGGTGCCCGAGGGCGGCGATTTGCAAGGCGACGAGAACATCCCCATCTGCAGCTTCGCCGCGAAGTCGCAGAAGGTGTCGGGAAGGCGCCGTGCGGAACTGCATTCGTGCGAGGGATTCGCATTCGACCATGCGCAGATCGTGGCCGACGCGTACCTAGTGGTCTCCGACGTGGGAATCGGCCTGCGGGCAGGTTCGCGCTAGCCTCAGCTTCATAATACCGTCACGCTTGCTTGACGCTGCCGCCTGGTTTCAAGGAAACTTACAGGTGGATAGGGACGTTTCCGCTGCACAGCAGCGAATATTTGCGTGTCAAACGAAGGGAGAGCGTTCATGTCGGTACGTGCCCAGCGTCTTTTGATGGTATTGGTATGCGCACTCGCCTGCATTGCGGCGTGCGCGCTGCCTCAGGTGGCGTTCGCCGCCGAGCAGGACGGGAGCCAAGCTTCCCTGGCAAGCGAGGTGGTCCAGGCTGCAGCGCAGGCCGATGAAGCGGCGGTGGATGCAAGCCCCGGGGATGCGGTGGCTGCCTCGGATGACAACCAAGCACCTGCCGAAGGGACGGCGGAGCAAGCCGTGCCCGAACGGGAAACCGCTACCGGCGATACAGCATCGGTCGAAGACGAGTCTGCAGGTGACGACGAATCCCCTGCGCAGGAAACGCCTGCTCGGGAAGACAAAGCCATAGACGAACCTGCCGAAGAGCAGTCCGACAAGGACGCTGCCACCGCAGAAGACCAGGTGGCACCCGCGGCGGCATCCGACGTGAACACCACGGCAACCAAGACGGAGAAGGCCGCTGCGGCCAGCAGCGAAGCCGCCAGCGAATCGAGCAAGGCCGCTGCGCAAAGCGACAAGGACACCCAGGAAGAGAAGACGACCCAGGGGAGCTGGACGCGCCTGTGGGGCCAGGATGCCCTGGGCACGATGCAGGAAGTGGTGAGCGTGGCGTTCGGCTCGGCGAACACCGCCGTCGTCGCCACGTGCGACGGCTTCTGGGATGCCCTGTCGGCCAGCGCGCTTGCCGGCTCCTACAAGGCCCCCATCCTGTTGACGAATCCCGCGGCGCTCTCGCAGGCGGCCGCTGACGAGCTTGCCCGCCTGAAGACGAAGAAGGTGTTCATCGTCGGGGGCGAGAAGGCCGTGACCAAGCGGGTGGCCCAGCAGCTGCAGCAGCTGGGTCTGGAAGTCGAGCGCCTGAGCGGCGCCACCGCACCCGACACGGCAGTGGCCATCGCGCAGGCGATTCCCAACAAGGGCAAGACGGCCATCATCGCGACGATGGACTCGTACCACGACGCCCTGTCGATCGCGTCGTACGCCTACGCCAACCGCGCACCGGTGTTCCTGACGCTGTCGGGCGGCAAGAGCATAGGCGCCAACGTTGTCGCCGAGTTGAAGTCGGGCGGCTACGCCCGCACCGTCATCGTCGGCGGCACGGCGGCGGTGGCCCCCTACGTGGAGGACCAGTCGTTTGGCGCGGGCGTCAACTCCCTCGTCCGCCTGGGCGGCCTGAACGCCTACGAGACCTCGGTCGAGATCGCGAAATGGGGCCTGGACAACGGTATGAAGGCCAACCGCATGGGCGTGGCCACCGGCCAGGGCTACTGGGACGCGCTGACGGGTTCGGCGCTTCTGGGCAAGAACAAGTCGGTGCTCGTGCTGGCAGACGACTCCAATTTCAGCTCCGTGATCTCGTTCGTGAACAACAACCGCAAGAGCATCGCCAAGGGCTACATCTTCGGCGGCACGGCAGCCGTGTCGGGCAGCGTGATGGAAATCGTCGTCACCGGCGAGATCCCCTCGACCAGGCAGATCTACGAGACGCTGTCGGGCATCGACCTGCAGGGTCACAGCCTGGTGGGCATCGACGTGTCGGTGTGGAACGGCGCCATCGACTGGGCCAAGGTGAAGGCGTCGGGCGTGGGCTACGCGATCCTGCGCGTGGGCTACGGCAGCAACATCACCAGCCAGGACGACACGCGCTTCCTGGAATACGTGCGGGGCGCGCGTGCGGCGGGCATGCCGCTGGGCGTGTACCTGTACTCGTACGCCGAAAGCTCCACGGAAGCGTCGAGCGAGGCCGACCACGTGCTGCGTCTGCTCAAACAGGCAGGTCTCACGGCAGCGGATGTTCCCTTCGGCGTCTACTACGACCTGGAAGAGCCTCATCTGGCGAGCGTGTCGAACCGCACGCTGTTCGAGCAGATGGCGACCACGTTCTGCACCAAGATCGAGAACGCGGGCTACATCCCCGGTGTGTATTCCAGCCTGAGCTGGTGGGACAACTACCTGACCTCGCCCGTGTTCGACAAATGGCGCCGCTGGGTGGCCCAATGGCGGGTGTCGCGCTGCGCCTATGCCGGCAACTTCATCATGTGGCAGTGCTCGTCGACGGGCAAGGTTCCCGGCATCTCGGGCGACGTCGACATGAACCTGTGGTACGGATAGGATTGCCGTGAGCACGAAAGTTTCTCCGCGCACCTACGCCGAAAAGCACGCGCAGGCCAACAGGGAGGCCGTTGCGACCGTGGTGGCCCTGGCCGTCACCATCGCGTGCTGGGTCGCGCTGGGGTTCGGACTGGCATCGGTCGACGTGCGCATCGCCGGCCTACCCCTGTGGGTGATCGGCGCGACGGTGGGGGTGTATGCGGTTTCCATCGTCGTCGTGGTCGTGCTGCGCCGCTTCTTCTTCGTGGACTTCGACCTGGAAGACGAAGCCGATGGGTAATGCAGCGGCCTTGATACCCACCCTGGTGTTCCTGTTGTTCGCGCTGTGCGCGGCAGGGGTGTCGCGCTACCGTGCGAAGAAGTCAGCCGACGGGTTCGCGCGCGAGTACTTCATCGGAAGCAGGAGCCTGGGCGCGTTCGTGCTGGCGATGACGACCATCGCCACCTACGGCTCGGTGAGCTCGTTCGTGGGCGGTCCGGGCCAGGCGTGGAGCATCGGCTGGGGCTGGGTCTACATGGCCGCCGTCCAGGTGACCACGCTGTTTCTGCTCTACGGCATCATGGGCAAGAAGATGGCCCTGATATCGCGCAAGCTGGGCTCGGTCACCGTCGTAGACGTCATCCGCGCGCGCTACGAAAGCAACGCGCTCGCGGCCCTGAGTGCAATCGTGATCGTGGTCTTCTTCATCGCCACGATGGTCGCCCAGTTCGTGGGCGGGGCCAAGCTGTTCGAGTACGTGACGGGCTATTCCTACGTGCTGGGCCTGTGCCTGTTCGGCGGCGTGGCCATCCTGTTCACGTCCATCGGGGGGTTCCGCGGCGTGGCCATCACCGATGCGCTGTGCGGCATCGCGATGCTCGTGGGAATCGCGGTGCTGGCGGGCGGCATCCTGTCGGCCGGTGGCGGCTGGTCGGGCGTGATGGACACCATCTGGGAGAACCATCCCGAGATGATGGAGCCGCTCTCGGGCGGCAACATGCCCTACGGGCTGTACTTCACGCAGTGGCTGCTCGTGGGCATCTTCACGTTCGCCCTGCCGCAGTCGGTGGTGCGCACGCTGGGGTTCAAGGACACGAAGTCGCTGCACCGCGCGATGGTCTGGGGCACGGTGATCATGGGTGCCATGATGATCGGCGTCACCAGCCTGGGCGTGCTGTCGGCCGGCGTGCTCACCGGCGACCTGGCAGCGTACGGCGACAGCGTCGACAACATCATCCCGCAGACCATCGTGTCCACGCTGCCGCCCTGGCTTGCCGGCATCGCCATCGTGGGGCCCATCGCCGCGTCGATCTCGACCGTGTCGTCGCTGCTGATCGCATCGGCATCTGCCCTGGTGAAGGACATGTGGATGCACGGCAAGGAGCAGGCGGGCAACCAGGCCTCCGACCGTTCGGTTGCCTGGGTGAGCCGCGGCGTCACCATGCTGGTGGGCGTGCTCGTCTTCGCGCTGTCGGTGGTGCCGCCCAGCGTGATCTGGCGCATCAACATGTTCGCCTTCGGCGGCCTGGAAACGGCGTTTTGCTGGGTGCTGCTCGGCGCCCTGTTCTGGAAGCGCGCCACGAAGGCGGGTGCGCTTGCGAGCATGATCGGTGGCACGGCGGCCTATTGCACGGCGATGGCCACCGGCTTCAAGGTCTTCGGGCTGCATCAGATCACGATCGGCCTTACGGTGGCCCTGCTGCTGATGGTGGTGGTCTCGCTGGCCACCAAGCGGCCCGAGCGTGCCAAACTCGAGCCCTTCTTCCCGTCCGCCTAGTTGCGCTGCGGCGTGCGGCCCGTTGTCGGGTCCTGCTTTAGAACTCGCAATCCACCCAGATCACCGCACTGGTCAGGTCCCCCAGCGGCTGGCTGATGATGGGTTGGGGCCCCAGACGCGCGAACACGCCCCCGAACCTGCCGTTGAACGTGTACAGGCCGGGCATGTTGTTGTACGAGACGGTCTTGCGCGGGATGTCGCGTGCGTCGGCGACGAGCAGGTCGTTGCAGATGGGCAGCAGGTCGGTGCGGTAGGGCGTCAGGTACTCCTGCACCAAAAACGGGGCGCCGGCAACGCCGTTGGCGAACCGCGCCACGATGTCTTCCCAATCCTCCTGCGTGTGCATGCAGCCCGCATAGACGTCTTGCGAGCCGTACTTGTCGGGCGGCTTGACGATCCAGGCGTCCTTGTTCGCCCGCACCTCGTCCAGGTCGACGTGCGCGTCGTCCAAAAAGCGCGTGCGCGGGATGCGCGCGTCCACGAAGGCCCTCTCCTCGTCGGTGAGCATGTCTCGGGTTTCGGGCCAGAAGAGCGCATCGAAGATCTGCTTGTCGTGCACGATGTGGCCGGCGAAGCTGCCGATGAGCGCGCAGGCACCGTCGCGGGCTGCGGCGATCAGGGGCTGGCTTTCCTCCCACTTGTCCAGCACGTCGTTGGTCACGCAGCGCCGCCAGATGGCGTCGATCTTGCGGCCCTTCGCATCGCGTAGCTCGCCGTTCTCGTAGACCAGGTCGCGCATGTCCACGACCAGGCAGGGGTAGCCGTGCTCGCCGAAGCAGCGCGCGTACACCCTGAATTCGTCGACGACGGCGTTTTCCATGAAGTCGACGATGGCGAACGTGGGGTGGTCGACCTTGTTCTCGAAAGTCTCGTAGATGCGGACGAACTCTTCGACCCACGGGTTGAACAGGTCGGAGGTCTTCAGGTCGTGGCGCTGCGCGAACCGGCGCCACGTCTGCGACTGGGCAATCGAGATGTTGAGCTCGCGGTCCTCGTTCATGCCCGAAGAGCCGTCGGCGTTCCATTCGCAGAAGCCCCCGGACAGGTCGTCTTCGTTCAGGAACAGGTCGAAGCGCGCGAAGGGGAGCAGCGCGTCGTAGCGCTGGGGAATCAGCACCAGGTGGCGGATGCGCTCGTCGTAGTCGAACAGCTCGCGGTAATCCGGGTCGTCCAGGTAGCGGCGCATCACCTTTTCGCAGATGCGGTGCGACGTTTCGGCGACGTGCTTCATCGTGTCGTAGGTTTCCTGGTCGAACAGGCGCGGCACGAACGACGACTCGGCCTGGATGTAGTGAACCAGGGCCGTGGAATTCTCCATGTAGGCGAAGGCGGCAGCACGCCCGGGTATGTCGCCGTCCAGCTCGTCGATGATGGCAAGGTATTCGCGGGTGTAGTCGGCGTTCTTCGTCATGGCGCTCCTTTTGCACGCGGGTGACAGCGGGGTGACGAAGGGGTGCTCCTCGCGTGGCCCTTCGCTGCCTGCGGGTATACTGTAGGGCATGGAAGCGAAGAAGAACAAGCCCTATGTTTTAGCCATCGCCATCGTCGTCGTCGCCCTGCTGCTGTTCGCAGGCGGGTACGCGTTCGGCACGCTCAACGGCCAGAAGGATGCGGCCGAGCGCACGTCGAGCCCCGCGGCGGCGAGCACGGCATCCCCGCAGTCATCGCCATCGGCATC
>CACXFZ010000225.1 GCA_902767025.1 uncultured Coriobacteriaceae bacterium | reverse complement strand
CACGAACTCGCAGCTGGTGTGTTTTGTGGGCGTCAAGGAAGTTCCCGGCGACCGCGTAACCACGCCAGCCTTTAGGGATATAATGGCCTACGCAATCAATCATTACGGAATAACAACGCAGTAAGGTCGGTTGTCACATGGGAATCACATGCAAGCAGTTGTTCGAAGGAATAGACTGCACCATCATAGGAAACGCCAAAGAAGAGGTCGAAGGGCTGTGCTACAACAGCTCTGAAGCCAAGCCGGGCGACGTCTTCTTCTGCATCGTCGGCCTGAAGGTCGACGGCCACACCTTCGCCCAGGACGCCATCGACCGTGGCGCGCGCGTGCTGGTGGTCGAGCGCAAGGTGTACCTGGCCGACGCCACCGACGTCACCGAAGTGGTCGTGTCCGACTCGCGCAAGGCGATGGCCTTGGCGGCGGCGAACTTCTACAACCACCCGTCGGCGGCCTTCGATCTGGTGGGCGTCACGGGAACCAACGGCAAGACCACGACCACGTACCTGGTCGAGCACATCGCGTCCGTCTCTGGGCACACCTGCGGCGTCATCGGCACGGTGGGCATCTCCATCGACGGGCAGGTCGAACGCGCCTCGCGCACCACGCCCGAATCGCCCGACCTGCAGCACACCTTCGCGCGCATGCGCGACGCGGGCTGCGACATGGTCACGATGGAGGTGAGCTCGCACGCGCTCGATTTGGCGCGCACCTGGGGCACCGCCTTCGCCGTGACGGCGTTTTCCAACCTGACGCAGGACCATCTGGACTACCACGCCACCTTCGAGGCCTACTTCGAGGCGAAGGCAATGCTGTTCTCGCGCGAATACCCGGCCAAGCGCGTCATCTGCATCGACGACAAGTGGGGCGAAGAGCTCCTGTCGCGCTGCGCGGCGGCGGGCGACCATGTGGTGTCCACCGGCTTCAGCGAGATGGCGCAGGTCCATCCGATCTCGATCGAGTACTCGGCGTCGAGCACCACGCTCGAGCTCGAGGCGCGCGGCAACCGCTACACCTTCACCTACCCGCTGGTAGGCAAGTTCAACGTGTCCAACGTCATGCTCGCCTTCGGCATCGGCCTGGAGCTGGGCATCCCCGGCGACCAGATCGTCGAGGCCCTGAAGACCGTTCCGCCCATCCCGGGGCGCATGCAGCGCGTGAAGGCCGAACACGACGGCGGCGTGTCGATCTTCGTCGATTACGCCCACACGCCCGACGCCCTGGAAAAGGCCATCGCATCCACCAAGGCGCTCTCGCAAGGGCGCACGATCGTGGTGTTCGGGTGCGGCGGCGACCGCGACGCCACCAAGCGCGCCATCATGGGGAAGGCCTCGCTTGCGGCCGACCTGTCCGTCGTCACCTCGGACAACCCGCGCACCGAAGACCCGCTGGCCATCATCGACGCCATAGTCGCGGGCATGAAGGACGTGTCGGACGGCTTCTTGGTCGAGCCCGACCGCCGCAGCGCCATCGCGCTTGCCATCGAGCATGCGCAGCCGGGCGACTGCATCCTGGTGGCGGGCAAGGGCCACGAAGACTACCAGATCGTCGGCACGGAAACGCTGCACTTCTCCGACGTGGAAGTGGCCGCCGAAGAGCTCGACCGTGCGTTCGGAAAGGCATAGCGCACCTCGATGCGATTCGACTCCAACACCATTGTCTCCGTATGCGCGGGGCGGCTGTGCACCGCTCCCGCATCTATCGTTGCCACCCGCATGACCTGGGATTCGCGCGAGGCGGGCCCTGGCTGCCTGTTCGTCGCCCTGCCGGGCGAGCGCGTGGACGGACACGACTTCATAGGCTCGGCGCTCGACGCCGGTGCCGCGGGCGCCATCACCTGCCGTCAGCCCGACGACGACCTGATCGCCCGGGCGAACGGCTGCGGCTCGTTCATCGTCGTCGTGGACGATTGCCAGCAGGCGCTCTCCGCGCTCGCGTCCGCATGGCGCGACCAGCTGGAAGGCACGGTCGTGGCGCTCACCGGCTCGAGCGGCAAGACCACCACCAAGAACCTGGTGCGCGACGTGCTGGCCGCCCACATGACGGCCATCGCCACGAAGGCGAACCAGAACAACGAACTCGGCGTGCCCGCCACGCTGCTGGAAGCCGATGCGGACACCGCCTGCGTGGTCGTCGAGATGGGCATGCGCGGCACCGGGCAGATCGCCGAGCTGTGCGCCATCGCCCGTCCCGACATGGCGCTGGTCACCAACGTGGGCACCAGCCACATCGAGCTTCTGGGAAGCCAGCAGGGCATCGCGGCCGCCAAGGCCGAGATCTACCAGGGGCTGGCCACCGACGGCGTGGCCTTCGTGCTCGCCTCCGACGAGCATGCGTGCGACCTCGTGCGCTTCGGCCAGCTTGCCGAGCGCGGTGTGCGCACGGTGTTCTACGACGGCTCGGGTGCCGACCCGGAAGCGTTCCCTGTGGATATGCGTCCCAGCGTGTACGCATCCGACATCTCCTTCGATGGGGAAGGGTTCCCCACGTTCACTTTCACCTGCCCGGCGGGCTCTGCCACCTGCACGCTCGGCCTGGCGGGTGCGCACAATGTGATCAACGCGCTGGCGGCGGTTGCCGTCGGCTGCGAGATGGGCGTCCCGGTCGACACGATGGCCCGGGCGCTCGCCGACGCGCGTCCCGCATCGGGGCGCCAGGACGTAAGGCATGCGGCCGCCGGCTTCACGGTGGTCGACGACAGTTACAACGCAAACCCCGATTCGATGGCGGCCTCGCTTGCCGCGTTCGCCCTCAAGGACGGGGCCGGCAGGCGCATCGCCGTGCTGGGCGACATGGCCGAGCTGGGATCGTACTCGCGCGAAGGGCACCGGGACACCGGTGCGCGCGCAGCCCAGGCGGGTGTCGATCTGCTCGTGTGCGTGGGGGAGCGCTCCCGCGACATGCTCGAGGCGGCGCGCGAAGCCGACCCCGGTCTGGACATCGAATGGGTGCCCGACGCACAAGCGGCCGTCCAGGCGCTCGAAGGGCGCGTGAGGCCGGGCGATTGCGTGTTGGTGAAGGCATCCCATTCCACGGGGTTGGACGTGGTTGCCGAAAGGTTGGTGGGCTAGGCTATGCTGGGCATGTTCGCATCGTATCCCACATCGCTCGTGTTCCTCTCGGTGGTGCTTGGCGGCGCGTTCACGATGCTGCTCACCCCGTTTCTGATCAAGGTGCTGCGCCGTGACCACATCGGCCAGCAGGTGCGCGACGACGGCCCACAGACCCACCTGGTCAAGCAGGGCACGCCCACGATGGGCGGCATCGTGCTGGTGATCGCCGTGGTCATAACCGTGCTGTTGCTGTCCAAGTGGACCCCCGAGATGTGGGCGCTCATCGCGGCGTTTCTGATCACGGGCCTGCTGGGTTTCATCGACGACTACACGAAGGTGGTCATGCGCCGCTCGCTGGGGTTGCGTCCCACCGCCAAGCTGATCGGGCAGTTCCTGGTTTCGGCGGCGTTTTGCCTGGTGGCCGTGAACTACCTGGGCATCGAGCCCACCATCACCTTCCCGTTTTTGGCCACGCTCGATCTGGGCGTGCTCACCACCGTGCTGCCGGGCGGGTTCCAGATCCCGTGGCTTTACGTGGTGCTCGTGCTGCTGCTGATGATGGGCATGTGCAACGCCGTGAACCTCACCGACGGCCTGGACGGCCTGGCGGGCGGCACGGTCATGGTGGTCATGGTGGTCATGGCGGCCATCGCGTACCGCAGCGACCTGCTCGACGCGGCCATCTTCGCCGGCGCGATCGCCGGCGTGTGCATCGGCTTCCTGTGGTTCAACGCCTATCCGGCCGACATCTTCATGGGAGACACCGGCTCGCTGGCTCTGGGCATGGGCCTGGGTTGCCTGGCCGTGGTCACGAAGACCGAGATCGTCTCCCTGGTGATCGGCGGGCTGTTCGTCGTGGAGGCCCTGTCGGTCATGCTGCAAGTGTTCCACTACAAGCGCACGAAGAAGCGCCTGTTCCTGATGGCTCCGCTCCACCACCATTTCGAGAAGAAGGGCTGGAGCGAAGTGAAGGTGGTCATCCGGTTCTGGATCGTGTCGGGAACCCTGGCCGCCATCGGGTTCTTCCTGTACTTCGTCGACACGCTGATGAACGCCTAGGCAGGTAAGACCATGACTGCCGCCGCACAGACCAGCGCCCTGCTGCCCGACCGCAAGCACGCCCCCGCATCCCTGGGGCGCGTGCTCGTGCTGGGCTTGGGCGTGTCGGGCTCTGCCGCGGCCGCCTACTGCCTGGACCTGCTGGGCACGCGCGCGGACAGCGTGACCATCTACGCGGGAGCGTCCAACCCGCGCACGCTCGAGCAGGTGCGCGCATGCGAGGAGCGCGGTGCGCAGGTGGTGCTCGACTCGCAGGACGTGGAGGGCGCCTTCGACGTGTGCATCGCGTCCCCGGGCATCAGCGAGAACTCCGATTTCTACGCCAGCGCGGCACGCGCGAGCGCGCAGGTGATAAGCGAGGTCGAATTCGCCTGGCGCGAGAGCAGCCGCGATTCGGTGTGGATCGCCATCACCGGCACCAACGGCAAGACGACCACCACGTCGCTGGCGGCCCATCTAGCCCAGGCATGCGGCATGAGGGCGAACCCCGTGGGCAACATCGGCGACACCTGCATCGCGGCCGTCGCCGCCGGTGCCACCGACACCTACGTTGCCGAAGTGTCGTCCTACCAGCTGGCTTCGACGAGCCTGTTCGCACCCGACGTGGCCGTGGTGCTCAACATCACGCCCGACCACCTGAAATGGCACGGCAGCCTGGAGGCCTACGCGCAGGCCAAGCGCAAGGTGCTGGCGCACATGGGCGAATCGGGCGGGTACGCCGTGCTCGACGCCACCGACGACACGCTGCGCTCCTGGATCCGCGAGTTGCGTGCGCAGGATCTGGGCGATAGGATCGTTCCCATCGGCACGGGTGCGGGTGCAACCGGCGACATGCGCCAGGCCTGCGGCAGCGTCAACGCCGCGTTCTTGCGCGAGTCCGACCGCTCGCTGGTCGTGTGCGTGCGCGGCACCGAGCACGTTTTGTGCACGGCGGACGACCTGCTGATCCCCGGCATGCACAACGTCTCCAACGCCCTGGCGGCTGCAAGCGCCGTGCTGTGCGTGCACGACGATGCGGCGGCGGTGGGTGCGGCATTGCGCACGTTCGCGTCGCTTCCGCACCGTCTGGAGGCCTGCGGCACGGTGGCGGGGGCAACCTGTTACAACGATTCCAAGGCCACGAACGTGGATGCCACGCTCAAGGCCCTGTCCGCCTTCGACCCCCAGCGCCCCATCGTGCTTCTGGGCGGCGACGACAAGGGAACCGACTTGGACGAGCTCGTGCGCAACGCCGAGCAGCACTGCAAGGCGGTGGTGTGCTTCGGCGCGGCGGGCCCGCGTTTCCACCAGGCCTTCGAGGGAGGCAGCCTGCCCGTCTGCCTGGAACCCACGCTCGAGCCCGCGCTCGATTGCGCTTTAGGACTTGCGGGACAGGGAGACGTGGTGCTGCTGTCGCCCGCCTGCGCCTCGTTCGACGAGTTCGACTCCTTCGAGCACCGGGGCGATGTCTTCAAGGAGCTGGTCCGCATCCGATCCGACGCCTCCGAGCACACGGGATAGGGTGATTCGGATGGCACGGACGGGAAACGCATCACAACCACGGCATGCGTCCGGCAAGCAGAAACAAGCGAAACAGGGAGCCTTCGACGGCCCGCGCAGCATCGTGCTGCCGCGCCTGATGCTGATATTCGCCGTGTTCGCGCTCGTGGTCATCGGCTTGGTCATGGTGTTCTCCACGACGTCGGTCGAGGCCATCAACGTGGGCGCCTCGCCGGTCAACGAAGCGGTCAAGCAGCTGGCGATCGCGCTGGGCGGCGCGGTTCTGTGCTTCCTTGTGGCGCGCTTCGTGCCCTACTACGTGTGGCTGGGGCCGGCATTGTGGGTGGTGTGGGCCGGCATCGTCGTGCTCCTGCTGTCGACGGCGCTCTTCGGCCTGGTGGGCCTGGGCGCGCAGCGGTGGCTGGAGCTGGGCTCGATCACGTTCCAGCCCTCCGAGCTCGCCAAGCCGGCATTTCTGCTGATGGGCGCCCGCGTGATGTACAAGTCGCGCGTGGAATCGTACAACCTGGCCAAGACCACGCTGATGATGCTGGTGTTCGTGCTCGTCCCGCTGGCGCTGCTCTTCGTGAGCCAGTCCGACCTGGGCACCACGATCATCTGCCTGGCGGGGCTCGTGGCGGTGCTGTGGTTGGCCGGCGTGCCCATCGCGCCCTTCCTGGGGGCGCTGGTGCTGATCGCGGTGTTCGGCGTCGTCGCCGTCTTCACGGTGGGCTACCGCAGCAGCCGCATGGCCTTCCTGAACCCCTGGGTCGACAAGTACGGCGACGGCTGGCAGCTGGTGCAGTCGTTCTACGCGTTTGCCGAAGGCGGCCTGTTCGGCGTGGGCCTGGGCAACTCCGCCCACAAGTACCAGTACCTGCCCGAAGCGGAAACCGACTTCATCTTCGCGATCATCGGCGAGGAACTGGGCCTGGTGGGCGCGGTGGCCGTGGTCGTGCTGTTCGTGATCGTGTTGTGGGCGGGGTTGCGCATCGCGCGCAGCGCTCCCGACCTGTTCGGTACCATGGTGGCGGGCGGATGCACGGTCATGCTGGTGTTCCAGGCGTTTCTGAACATCGGCTGCGTGCTGGGACTCCTTCCCATCACCGGCAAGCCCCTGCCGTTCATCTCGTCGGGAGGCACGGCGCTGCTCGGCTCGCTCATCCTGGTGGCGCTGATACTGTCGGTGTCGTTCGCTTCGGGAAGCACGTCGGGCGTCTACGACAAGCGCCGCAGCGAATTGTCGATCGTGCGCGCACAGCCGTATCCGGCTCGTGCGGGTGATTCCAGGCAGGGCGGCGCCCGGCGCGCGTCCGGGTCGTCGAGCAGGTCGCAGACGGTCGCGCGCAGCGGCTCTGCGAGTAGGAGAAGGTAGGAAGCCATGAAGATCGTGTTGAGCGGTGGAGGTACGGCGGGCCATGTGAACCCCGCACTCGCATTGGCCGAGGAGCTGCAAGAGCGCGGCCACGAGGTGCTGTACGCAGGCACGCCCGACAGGCTCGAGGCAACGCTCGTGCCGCAAGCGGGCATCCCGTTCACAGCGTTCGAGTCCGCCGGATTCGACCGTTCCCATCCCGCATCGCTCGTGCGCGCGTTTCGCCTGATCGCCAAGTCCACGGCCAAGGCCAAGAAGTGGTTCGCCCAGGAGCAGCCCGATTGCGTCGTGTGCTTCGGCGGCTACGTCTGCATTCCGGTGGGCCGGGCCGCGGCGGCCATGCGCATCCCGCTGGTGCTGCACGAGGGCAACTCGATCATGGGCCTGGCCAACAAGTACCTGGCCAAGCGCGCCGACGTGGTCGCCTACGCCTACGAGGGGGCATGCACCGGCAAGGTCGACCCCGGCAAGCTGGTGGGGACGGGCAATCCCGTGCGCCGTCAGGTGCTTTCCTCGACGCGCGAGGAGGGTCGCGCGTACTGCCAGGTTCCCGAAGACGCGCGCTTTCTGGTGGTGTTCGGCGGCAGCCTGGGCGCCCAGCACGTCAACTCCGCCATCTGCGCCGCCAAGGACATGCTCCTGGCACGCCCCGGCCTGCATGTGCGCCAGATCACCGGCGCACGCGACTACGACATGGTGGTCGAGCAGCTGCAGCTGACCGAAGAGGAAGCGCAGCGCTGGCGCGTTATCGAGTACGAGGATTCGATGGGCAAGGTGCTCGCGGCAGCCGACATGGTGGTGTCGCGCGCAGGATCCACTTCGCTTGCCGAGATATCCGCGCTGGGCATCCCGGCCCTGCTCATTCCCTTCCCGCACGCCCGTGCAGGGGAGCAGACCCAGAACGCGCGCGAGTACGCCGACCGCGGGGCGGCCATCGTGTTCGCCGACGAGGACATCGACGGCCCGGAGTTCCTGGAAGCGCTCGAGAACTTCGTCGACGACGACGAGGCCCGCGCCCGCATGCACGAGGCGGCCGCATCCTTCGAGACCGCCGACGCCGCATCCAAGCTCGCAGACATCGTCACCGGCTCCTAGCCTCGAACAGGGGTCAGGCCCCTGATCAAAACGTGACAGGGGCAGGGCGAAACGGGTTCGATTCCGCGCTCTGGGCTTTGCCGGCCGGGCCGTCCTTCTTTTTGGTTGATGTTGTGATAGGCACGGGGCCGGATGGCTGACACGATACAATCAACCCTTGATTGAAAGCCGCCTGGTCGCATCTTGCACCAGGCAGGATGAACGTCTCGGCAGGCAGAAGGGGAAGCGGACGCATGAAGATCGAACGGGTCCATTTCATAGGCATCGGCGGCGTGGGGATGAGCGGCATCGCCCGCGTGGCCCACGACCAGGGCATGGTCGTTTCCGGCTCCGATTTGCGCGCAAGCCGCCTGACCGAAACGCTGGAGGAAGAAGGCATCCAGGTCTTCATCGGCCACGAGGCCGGCCACATCCCCTCCGATCCCGCACCCGACGTCGTGGTGGTGTCCACGGCGATCCTGGACAACAACCCCGAGCTGATCGAGGCGAAGGAGCGCGGCCTTGTCATCTGGCACCGCGCCAAGATGCTCGCCCAGCTGGGCGTGGGCAAGAAGACGCTCGGCTGCGCGGGCACCCACGGCAAGACGACCACCTCGTCGATGCTGGCATCCACGCTCGATGCGATGGGCGCCGACCCCACGTTCTTGATCGGCGGCATCGTGCGCGCCTACGGCTCGAACGCCCATTCGGGCTCCGGGTCCTACTACGTGGTGGAGGCAGACGAAAGCGACAAGAGCTTCACCTTCCTGGACCCGTACGCGGTGGTTGTCACCAACGTGGAGGCCGACCATCTGGACCATTACGAGAACATCGACGAGATCAACCAGAAGTTCGTCGAGTTCATGGACTCCGCCTCGCCCGACGGCGCCGTGGTTGTCTGCGGCGAGGATCCGATGCTGGCAGAGTACGCGCGCACCGCAGAGCGCACCGTCTACACCTACGGCTTCGACGAGAACTGCGCGGCCCGCATCGTCGCCTACGAGCCCCAGGGCGTGGGCTCTGTCTTCACGCTCGAGCTGCCTGACGGCACGCGCGTTGACGGCCGCATCCCCCAGAACCCCGGCAGGCACAACGTGCTCAACGCCGCGGCGGTCCTGTGCGTGCTGTGGGCCATCGGCGAAGACGTGCAGGCCGCGGCCCAGGCGCTTTCGTCGTTTGCCGGCGTGAAGCGCCGCTTCGATTTGGTCGGCGAGGAAGGCGGCGTCACCATCATCGACGACTACGCCCACCATCCCACCGAGGTCGCCGCCACCATCAAGGCGGCGAAGAGTTTGGACTACAACGCGGTTCACGTGCTCTTCCAGCCGCACCGCTATTCGCGCGTGGGCCTGTTCACCGACGTGCTGCGCGACGAGTTCTCGCATTGCTTCGACATGGCCGACACCGTCACGTTCATGGACGTGTACCCCGCGGGCGAGACCCCGGTGCCCGGCGTGAGCGGCAAGACGTTCTTGAACGTCATCCTGGAATGCGAAGGCCATCCGGAAGCCGAATACATCGCCAAGCGCGCCGATGCGGTCGCGGTCCTGGCGGCCAAGGCCCAGCCGGGCGACATGATCATCACGATGGGTGCGGGCGACGTCACCGGCGTGGGTCCCGAGCTTCTGGCTGCGCTGAAGGACCAGGGCTAGCCGGTGCCCAGCAGGCGCCCGACATCGTCATCGCGGCGTTCGTCGCGCACGTCCGGCACGCGCCAGGTCTCGTCCGTGCGTGTGGGCGATGTGCGCTCCCGCCCGTCGCGCTACCGCCAGCCCGAGCAGCCGTCGCTGCTCTCGTCGCGCTGGGTGATTCCCGGCATCGCCATCCTCGCGGTGATCGTGCTGGGGATGATCGGCGTCTACCTGCTCTCTTCCACCAACCTGTTCGCCATCTCGCAAGTGCGGGTGGTGGGGGTGTCGCACCTGACCGAAAAGGAAATGACCGAGCTCGCGTCCGTGCCGTCCAACACCACGCTGCTGCGCGTGGACACCAAGGAGATCGAGGACCGGCTCACGTCCAACCCCTGGGTGGAGAAGGCCTCCGTCCACCGCGCGCTTCCCGACACGCTCGAGCTGCAGATCACCGAGCGCACGATTGCGGCGGTGGTCGACGTTCCGCTGGCGAACCAGAACGAGGTGCAGAACTGGGCCATCGCATCCGACGGCATGTGGCTGATGGAGATTCCCAAGAAGGGGACCGACGAGGCCGCGTCGGTGAGCTCGCACGTCTACGAGGACGCCGAAAAGGTGCTCCACATCACCGACTTGCCCTATGGCGTGAGCCCCGTCGTGGGATCGTACTGCAGCGATTCGAGCGTCACGAACGCCCTCGACATCGTGTCGGGCCTGTCCACCGAGCTGGCCGACCAGGTCAGCGTCGTGTCTGCCACCGACACGGTCAACACGCAGCTCACGCTGAAAAGCGGCGTGCAGATCGCGTTCGGGGCGGCCGAGCGCATCCGCGACAAGGAACGCGTGTGCCTGAAGCTGCTGGCCGAGCACCCCGACCAGATCTCCTACATCAACGTCCGCGTCGTCGACAAGCCCACCTGGCGCTCGATCTCCCAGGCATAGGCGCGGCTGCGGGGGCTGGGCCCTTGGTGGTCCGGCGTGAAGAGGGGGTCGTTTTTCCTGCCTCCCTGTGTCTTTCGTGCAGTATGTGTTTTTCCGAATTATTAAAATAAGTAGTGATAAGATATCGCGGTCATCGGAGGGACATTCTGCATCACATCCCACTCGAATTCTGCTAGAGCCTTGACACAACCGAATACGGATCAGTTGCTCGTTCGGACAGGAACGTTTCTGCCGTTGTGCCTGAGCGGCCTGCGACACCAAACGAGAAGGGGAAACTATGGAAAACCTCAAAGGCCTTGCGGAGGGGGGCGTCAGTAGGCGCGCTTTTGTCAAGGCAGGGGCTGGTCTGGGTGCCTTTGCGGCATTGAGCATGGCCGGCTGTGCTACGTCGTTCCACGAGACCACACCCGAAGGCGAGGCGGAATCGTCCGCGAGCCCGAAGAAGAGCGGTGCTGAGGAGAAGATCACCTGGGCGCATTGCTCCCCGAATTGCTATGGCCGGTGCGCCCTGCGCGTGGTCACGCAAGACGACGAGGTAGTGCGCGTCGAAACCGACAACACGGGCGACGACGAGTTCGGCGACCACCAGATCCGCGCATGTTTGCGCGGTCGTTCGATGCGTCGTTGGCTGAACCATCCCGATCGCCTGAAATATCCCATGAAGCGCGTGGGCAAGCGGGGCAGCGGCGAGTTCGAACGCATCAGCTGGGAAGAAGCCATCGACACGATTGCCGAAAACTACCAACGCGTTCTCGACCAATACGGTCCGGCTGCCGTGCTTATTGCCCCGGCCAGCGGCGTGAAGGCCCAGAACATATCAGACTTCCTGGCTCGGTTCTGCAACTGCCTCGGCGGCTACCTGGTGCAGTCGGGCGGCTACAGCATGGCCCAAGCGCGCACCGCGGTTCCCTACCTGTACGGCGACCGCAAGAACAACTCCACGGCCGACTTGGCCAACGCCAAGCTGTGCGTGATGTTTGGGGACAACCATGCCGAAAACAAGCTGGGCGGCGCAGGGGACTGCTACCAGATCGAGCATGCCCTCGAGCAGGGCGGCGCGAAGGTGATCGTCATCGACCCGCGCTACACGCCCACCGCCGCACTGCGGGCCGACCAGTGGATCCCCATCCGCCCCGGCACCGATGCGGCACTCGTTCAGGGCATCGCCCATGTGCTGATAACCGAAAACAAGGTGGACCAGGAGTTCCTGGACACGTATTGCATCGGATACGACGAGAAGACGCTGCCCGAAAGCGCTCCCGCGAAATCCGACTACAAGAGCCATATCCTGGGCGAAGGCCCCGATGGCACGGCAAAGACGCCTGAATGGGCCAGCGCCATCACGGGCATTCCCGCGCAGACCATCGTCGACCTTGCCCATGAAATCGGCGACAGCGAGGCCTGCTTCGTCATGCAGGGCCTGGGCCCGCAACGCCAGCAGAACGGCGAGCAGACCGTGCGCGCCATCTGCATGCTGTCCGTGCTGCTGGGCGGCCCGGGCAAGAGCGGCGTAGGCACGGGCTTCATGTTCGGCGCGGATGCCATCACCGGCGTGAAGGTTCCCACGGGCACGAATCCCGTAGGCGTCACCATTCCCACGTTCATGTTCATCGATGCCATCGAGTTCGGCACCGACTTGACCAAGAAGAACTCGGCCCTGAAGGGCGCCGACCGCCTGCCGCAGCCTGTCAAGATGATGTTCAGCCACGGCGGCAACAGCCTGACCAACCAGCATGGCAACATCGGCCGCAGCCATCGGGTGCTGGCAGATGAAAGCCTGTGCGAGTTCATCGTGGTGTGGGACACCCTGCTCACCGACTCGGCCAAGTACGCCGACATCCTCCTGCCCGACCTGATGCCGTCCGAGCAGCCCAGCTTCGCCACCGGCGAGTACTGTGGCAACATGGGATACGTCATCTGCGGCACGGCGTGCACCGAGCCCAAGTTCGAGCGCAAGAGCCTGTATCAGAGCCTGGCCCTGCTGGCCGAGAAGATGGGCGTGTTCGACGACTTCACGGGCGGTCTGGACGAAATGGGCTGGCTCGAGAAGATGTACAAGTCTGCCCGCAAGGAAGACCGCGAGCTTCCCGAGTGGGAAGAGATGCTCGAGAAGGGTGTGTATCGACGCCTACATGAAAAGGGCGGCTCGATTGCCTACAGCAAATGGCGCAAAGATCCCGAGAAGGAGCATCTGAAGACCCCGTCGGGGAAGATCGAGGTCTACTGCGAGAAACTGGCGGAGCTGGCGGAAACCTGGGAGCTTCCCGAAGGCGACGTCATCAGCCCGCTTCCCATCTACGTGCCGGAATCCGAATGGGGCTACGCCGACCCGCGTCGCGAGACCTATCCGTTGCAAATGGTCGGGTTCCATGAGCGCGGCCATGCCCACTCGTCGTTTGTTGCCATCGACCTGCTCCAGCAGGCCAACATGAAGCGCTTCTGGATCAACACGCAGGATGCCAAAGAGCGTGGCATCGAAGACGATGACATGGTCCAGGTGTTCAATGACTTCGGTCGCATTCAGGTTCAAGCCAAGGTCACCGACCGGATCATGCCGGGCGTGACGGCCATGGGCCAGGGGTACTGGTACGAAGAGGACGACAAGGGCGTCGACGTGGGCGCGTGCATCAACACGCTCACCAACTCCCATCCGTCCCCCTTGGCAAAGGCCATTCCTGCCCATACCAACCTGGTGCAAGTCGAGAAGGTGATGTAAATGGCCCAACACGCATTCTTCTACAACCAAATCCGCTGCAATGGGTGCAAGACGTGCGAGATGGCTTGCAAGGACTACCACGATCTGCCCGCAGAGCGCACCTACAACCGCGTGTTCGAGTACGAAGGCACCGGCGGTTGGAGCACCGACGAAGCCGGCTGCCCGGTCCCGTCGGGGCTGTTCGCCTATTTCGTGCAGCAGTCGTGCAACCATTGCGACGATCCCGCATGCACGAATGCATGCCCCACGGGTGCATGCAGCAAGGATGCCGAAACCGGCATTGTCAGCATCGACCCGGATGTCTGCAACGGTTCGGGCGCATGCATCGACGCCTGCCCGTATGCGGCTCCGGTCATGAACCCCGAAACGAAGAAGGCCACGAAGTGCGATGGGTGCGTCGCCCGTTTGAAGGAAGGCCAGCTCCCCATCTGCGTGGAGGCGTGCCCCCAGCGCGCTCTCACCTGTGGCGACGCCTCTTCGGTTCCCGAAGGGTACGAGCGGGCGAACGTCGCCCCGCTTCCCGATCCCGGTAAAACCTCACCCAACTTCTACGTCTTGGCCTCGAAGAGCGCGCAGCTGTTCGACAGCGCGCAGGGTAGGGTCAGCAACCTGTCGGAAGTGGAATAGCTCATGTCCGAACGAGTCATGCAAGATAGCGCAGCAGCCGCCTTCGACCTCATGGGCCTGCTTTTCGCCTGCGACCCCGTGCAAGACGAGCGGTCGCCGGAGTTGTTCGCCCAGGTGGCCGCAATGGATGTGGAGCTCATGTCAAGCGAGTGGCCCTTTGTCGATCCCGGGCTGGCGAAGCCTCTTTTGGAAGAGATGAAGCGCGGCGCGTCGGGCGACCTGTGCGAGCTTGCGCGCGAGTACCGGCGTTTGTTCGTGGGTCCTCAGGCCCTTCCGGCACCACCGTACGGATCGGTGTACACCGACCGCGACCAGGTGGTGTTTGGAGAATCAACGCTGGCATTGCGCGCGTGGCTGCGCCGGGTTGGCATCGCCGTGGAAAACGACGAGGTCGCCCCGGAAGACCACATCGGCATCATGCTGCAGCTTCTTGCCTGGATCATGCGCACCAAGCCTGCGCTTACCGACGATTACCTTGTCCTCCATGTGCTCACCTGGGCGCCGCATTTCTTGAGCCAGCTCGAAGATGCGGCGGCCCCTGGGCTGTACCGCGCGCTCGCGCAGCTTGCGAACGCCACGCTGACGGCGGCCCAAAGCGAGCTTGGCCTGCACGTGGAAGAGCCAAGGTTCTACCGGTAACCCTGCAAGGTGCCAAGGCTACGAAATGGGAAACGAGGCATGTGCACGGCAAGAAGCGTGGACATGCGCCGAAACAAAAGGAAATGGAAGTGAACATGAATACCAGAACGCATACCGTCGGGCTGATGGCCAGCGTCGCCCTGTTGGCCATGCTGCTCATGGCGCTTGTTGGATGCAGTGCCGGCACGTCCGGATCTGCCGCAAGCTCGTCGGGGGCTTCCTCGGGCAATGAGGCAAGCTCTGTGGCCGAAGCGGAGTCTTCGGGCAAAAGCGAGTCGTTATCGAGTGCCCAGAGCACCGAGCTGTCGTCTTCGGCAGATGACTACACGGGCTCCAAGGTGCCCAAGAAGAAGGGAACCGTCACCACGAGCATCGACATGACCGGCTACGAAGCCGGCAAAGACGTGCGCGTGTGGGTGCCCATCGCAACCGACAACGACTACCAGACCATCACGGCCGTGCAAGTGAAGGGCGGCGACGCCGCCGCCAGGGCCGAGGTCACCGAAGACGCCCAGGGCAACAAGATGGCCTACATCGAGTGGGCCGCCGACGCCGACCCGGCCGCCCGCAAGGCCACGGTGTCTTTCCATGCAACGCGCACCGAAGCCCAGCGCCCCGAGCTGAAGGAAGAAGGCGAGGTGCCCGCCGACATCGCCGAGCAGTACCTGGGCAGCTCGTCGATGGTGCGCGTGGACGACCCCGAGGTGGTCAAGCTCGCCGAGTCCATCACGGCCGGCAAGGCCACCATCCTGGACAAGGCGCAGGCCGTCTACGACTGGGTCTACGAGAACATGAACCGCGACAACGACGTTGTCGGCTGCGGTGACGGCGACGTGTGCCGCCTGATCACCCCCGAGGT
>CACXFZ010000224.1 GCA_902767025.1 uncultured Coriobacteriaceae bacterium | reverse complement strand
TTCTCTTCTTCAACACGGGGCGCATGCGGATAGCCGACACGCCTGCCCGGCGACAACGGGCATCTTCTGCATAGCGGGGTCTCCCTGCACCCATTCTGCGAACCGAATACCGGCTTTGCGTTTCGTGCGCACGAAACCAGGAGCGCAGCCTGCGAGGAGGGCTGCGGCAGACAAGGAGATGATTCACCATGGCAGAAGCAATCGACCGTCATGAACTATGGGCAAATCTGGGTATGGACCTTGAAACGCACGACGTGCTGTGCAGCGTGCTGCCGCAGGCATTTGGCGACGTGTACCTTTCGCAGGAAAACCGCCCCGAAGGCATGGCCTTCTGGGACATGGTGGTGGCAGATGTCCACGGCATCCGTCCCCAGGAGCTGGTCGATGCCCAAGCCGAAGGCCGCAAGGTGTTCGGCACGTTCTGCACCTACGTGCCCGACGAGGTCGCCATCGCATGCAACGGCATCGTCACGGGCCTGTGCGGCGGCAGCCAGTTCTGGGTGCCCGAAGGCGAAAAGTACCTGCCGGCCGACATGTGCCCGCTGATCAAGGCATCGCTGGGCGCGCGCATGGGAAAGACCTGCCCCTTCTTCCGCATCGCCGACCAGATTGTGGGTGAGACCACCTGCGACGGCAAGAAGAAGATGTACGAGATCATGGCCAAGGACGTGCCCATGCACATCATGGAGCTGCCGCATCAGAAGCGCCCGAAGGACGTCGAGTACTTCGCGGACGAGATCGCACTGTTCGGCAAGAACGTCGAAGAGGTCACCGGCGTTGAGCTCACCGAGGAAAACCTGCATGACGCCATCGTGCTGATCAACGAGCGCCGCAAGGCCCTGGCCCGCGTGTACGAGACGCGCAAGAACGCCGACGTCATCCCCATCAGCGGCACCGACGCCCTGCTGATGATGCAGATCGCCTTCTTCGACGACCCGGCCCGTTGCACGCAGATGGCGAACAGCCTGGCCGACGAACTCGAGCAGCGCATCGCCGACGGTGTGAGCGTGTTCCCCGCGGGCACCAAGCGCATCCTGATCACCGGCACGCCCATGGCCATCCCCAACTGGAAGCTGCACCACATCGTCGAGACCAGCGGCGCCGCCATCGTGTGCGAGGAAAACTGCACGGGCACGAAGTTCTTCACCAACCTGGTGGACGAAGGCCCCACCGACTTCGCGGGCATGTACCAGGCGCTGGCCGAACGCTACATGAAGATCAACTGCGCATGCTTCACACCCAACGAAGCGCGCATCGACGAGGTCATCCAGCTGGCGAAGGACTACCATGTGGACGGCGTGATCAACACCAACCTGAAGTTCTGCACGACGTTCAAAACCGAGGCCCCGGCGCTGGAGAAGGCCCTGGAGGATGCCGGCATCCCGGTGCTCGACATCGAGACCGACTACACCGACAATGATGCCGAGCAGCTGCGCACACGCGTGGGTGCGTTCATCGAGATGCTCGGGTAGATAGTGGACTTGGAACAGCACATAGCCGATGTCGCAGGGGACAACCCCGGCGTCCGCATCGATTGCTATGTGCTGTTCGCCAGCCATACGGATGCGATGGAACTTTACGCATTCGTGCGGTCCGCCGGGTTCGACGCCCGCGTGTCGACAACGCCGCGCCAGGCGCGTTCCAGCTGCGGCGTGGCGCTGCTGGTGCCGAGCGACCAGGCCGTGGGCCTGCAGCGTGCGGTGGACGAGGCGGGCATGGCCTACGAGCGCATCGTGGCCCTGCCGTGCCAGATCGACCCGCGCCGCGACGTGTACTGTTAAGGAGAGATGTGTACCGTATCGGAATTGACATAGGATCCACGGCCGCGAAGGCCGCCGTGTTCGACGGCGACAAGCTGGCCTACACGGTGGTCATGCCCACGGGGTTCAACGGCGTCGACGCCGCCAACCGGCTGGCCGAAGACTTGCGCGCGCATGGTTACGACCCCGATGAGGCGTCCGTGGTCGCCACGGGATACGGCCGCGTATCGGTTCCCTTCGCAGGCAAGACGGTCACCGAGATCACCTGCCACGGGCTGGGTGCCGACTACCTGTTCGGCGACGACGGGCTGGTCATCGACGTGGGCGGGCAGGACACCAAGGCCATCGTGCTGCAGGGCGGCAAGGTGAAGAAGTTCGTGATGAACGACAAGTGCGCGGCGGGCACGGGCAAGTTCCTGGAGGTCATCGCCGACCGCATGGGCGTGACGCAGGAAGAGCTCGCCGAGTTGGCGGCCAGGGGAAAGCACACGCCCATCTCGAGCATGTGCACCGTGTTCGCCGAATCCGAGGTGATCAGCCTGATCGGACGCGGCGAGCCGCGCGAGAACATCGCCAACGGGGTCATCGATTCGGTCGTGGGCCGCGTGGCGTCGCTGTGCTCGTCTTTGGCGGGCGACAAGGTGTTTCTGACCGGAGGCCTGTGCGAAAACACGTACGTGATCGAGCGCATCGCGCATCATCTGGGCCGCCCGGTGAGCACGGTGGCCGATGCGCGCTTCGCAGGTGCGATAGGGGCCGCGCTGCTGGCCGCCGAAAACTAGCAGACGGCAGGCGCATGCGCGGTCGACGTCGAGGCTGCGGGTGCGGATTGCGGATATGATGGGTAGAGAGCCGGCGTGGCCGGCATGAAGAGAAAGAAGAAGAACATGGATTTGACAGTTGATGCCCTGGGTCAGGAATGCCCCATTCCCGTCGTGCGTGCCAAGCAGGCGCTTTCGTCGGTGGACGAGGGGACCGTCGAGGTGCTGGTGGACAACGACACCGCCGTGCACAACCTGGAGAACCTGGCCAAGAGCCTGAAGTGCACTTCCAACATCGACGACCGCGGCGACGGCACGTTTGCCGTGAGCATCGTCAAGGACGCCAACTCGGTGCAGGCGGCTGATGCGGCAGCGCCGGGCACGGGCGGCACGCGCGTGGTGGTCATCGCCACCGACAAGATGGGCCATGGCGACGACACCCTGGGCGGCAACCTGATGAAGGGCTTCGTCTTCGCGCTTACCCAGCAAG
>CACXFZ010000223.1 GCA_902767025.1 uncultured Coriobacteriaceae bacterium | reverse complement strand
TCGTCGTAGTAGGCCACCTGCTGGGTGCCCTTCATGCGGTTGACGTAGTCGTCGACGAAGCCGTTCTGCAGCGGGCCCGGGCGGTTGAGCGCGATCGACGCCACGATGTGGGCGAACGTCGACGGCTGCAGGCGCGCGAACAGCTGCACGTACAGCGCGCTTTCCACCTGGAACAGGCCGTCCATGTTGCCATGGCACATCAGCTCGAAGGCGCCCGGGTCGTCGAGCGGGATCTTGGCCGGGTCGATGTCGATGCCGTGCCGCTCCTTGATCAGTCGGCACGCCCGGCTGATCACGCCCAGGTTGCGCAGGCCCAAAAAGTCCATCTTGAGCAGGCCCAACTCGGGCGTGTAGTGACCGTCGTACTGCGTGATGATGGCGCCTTCGGCTCCCTTGGTGTCGCGCTTGATGGGCACATGGTCCGAAAGCGGATCGCGGCAGATCATGATGGCGCAGGCGTGAACGCCCTCGCCGCGCACGTTGCCCTCGATCGACTGGGCGGCGTCGATGATCGCCTGGGACACCGGCTCCTCGTCGTAGGCCTTGCGCAAGTCGGGATTGGTGTCGAGCGCCTTCTGGATCGTGATGCCCAGCTCGTTTCCCACCAGCTTGCAGAGCCTGTCGCCGTCGCCGTAGCTGTAGCCCAGCACGCGCGCCGCGTCGCGGATGGCGTTTTTCGCCTGCAGCTTGCCGAAGGTGATCACGCCGCTGATGTGGTCTTCGCCGTAGACTTCGCGCACATGGTCGATCACGTCGCCGCGGTGCTGGTCGTCGAAGTCGACGTCGATATCGGGCATCTCCACGCGCTCCACCGAAAGGAAGCGCTCGAACAGCAGGCCGTTCTCGAGCGGGCACAAGTCGGTGATCTCCATGGCGTAGGCCACGATCGAACCGGCCGCGCTGCCGCGCCCCGGCCCCACGCCGATGCCATGGTCCTTGGCCCACATGATGTACTCCTGCACGATCAGGAAGTAGGCGGGGAACCCCTGCTGGATGATGATACCGGCCTCGTACTCGTAGCGCTCGGCCACGTTGATGCCGGCTATCTCGACATTGCGCCAATCCGGCCCGTAGCGCTTCGCCAGCCCCTCTTCGCACTTCTTGCGAAACCAGCTTTCCTCGGTTTCGCCTTCGGGCAGCGGGAACCGCGGCAGGATCGAATCGCGCTCCAACACCACGTTGCACTTCTCGGCCACCTCGACCGTGTTGTCGCACGCCTCTTGAAAGTCGGCCAAAGCGGCACGCATCTCCTCTTCGGTCTTCATGTAGAACTGGTCGTTGTCGAAGCGGATGCGGTCGGCGTCGTCGAGCAGCTTGCCCGCACCCACGCACATGAGCAGGTCCTGGGCCGGTGCGTCTTCCCGACGCAGGTAGTGGAAGTCGTTGGTGGCGATGGTCTTGAAGCCGCAGGCGTCGGCCACGCGCTTGAGCTGGTGGTTCAACTCGGTTTGCGTCATGCCGCCGTCGGTGGTGAGCCCCTGGTTCTGCAGCTCGATGTAGAAGTCGCCCGGGTCGAAGCAGGCGGCCAGCCGCTTGGCCCACATGACGGCGTCGTCGAACTGGCGGTTGTCCAGCATCTTGGGCACGATGCCCGCCAGGCACGCCGAGCTGGCGATGATGCCATGGCCGTACTTCTGCAGCATGGACAGCGTGGTGCGCGGCTTGTAGTAGAAGTTGTCCACATGCGACTCGCTGACGAGCTTGACCAGGTTGTGGTAGCCCTCCTGCGTCTTGGCGATGAGCAGCAGGTGGTACAGGCGCGGACGGCCTTCGCGGCCCAGTTCCTCGTCGGGGGTGAAGTAGATCTCGCAGCCGAACAGGGGCTTGACCTTCTTGCCCGTCTCCTTCTCGACGGCCTTGCAGGCGTCTTCCAATTCGGGCACGCCGCTCATCACGCCGTGGTCGGTGATGGCGACGGCGGGCATGTCCAATTCGGCAGCGCGCTTTACCATGTCCGCGATGTGCGTGGCGCCGTCGAGCAGGGAATATTCGCTGTGGTTGTGAAGATGTACGAATGCCATATGATGTGCCTTTCTACCATGCGCATGCTCAAGGTATTGCGGTTATGCTGCGTTTGAGCGTTGTATATTGAGTGCATTCCACTATAGCAGCCGCGCCCGATGTTTGCGCGTGCGGAAAGCGTGGAGTTTTGCAACGACAAGGCATGCGGTAAAGGACCGGACCCCGCGTTCGCAAGCCCAACGACGGATTCGCCGACACCATCCGAACATGAACCGAGGCCGTTTCTGCCCGAGAATCGCACGGTATGCACGTGTTCGGGCGCCTCGCCGCGTGCACAGCGTGCGATTTTGCGCCACCCGAGCCCCAAACGACGTGCACAGCGTACGATTTCATGGCAGATTGGGCTCGAGTTTTTGTTTCGCGACCCCGGTAGGGCGTGTATGCTAACAAGACAGTCAGCAAACAGCATCCAGACGAGATGGGGCACGGCATGGACAAAGGCACGCAACAGACTCTCTTCAGCATCTTGTATGCACTGACAGCTTTGGATGGGCGCGAGGCGGCGCTGTTCGGGAAGAGCGCACCGCTCGCCCGCGAGGCCTTCGCACGCAGCCTGGCTTGCGACACGTTTCCCGAGGTGTGGTTCGAAATCCCGCTGGCGGGCGATCCCTGGTTCGACCTGCATCTGCTGGTCTCTCGGGAGTCGCTGAGCCCCGACATGGCGTTCTCGGCGGACGATACGGGCGGACACCCCCAGGTGTTCTCGTGGTTCGCCCAGCACGATCGCGTGCGCCAGCTGGCCTTGAGCTGGGATGTGGGCAAGGGCAACGACGCGACCCCTGCCGTGCAAGTGCTCGTATCGGATTACGATCCCGAGGTGTCCTGCTCGTTTCTGCGCGCGGCGGGACGCGAAGACCTGCAGGACGCCTACCGCGCGTTCAGGGCACGCATTCCCGAGCAGTGGTTCGCGTGCTACACGGGCGCCTTCCCCAACAGGGAGCGCGACTTCGTGCGCGTCGAATGCATCGTCGGCGAGCAATTGCAGATCGCTTATGCGCAGGATGCCTCTCTGCTCGAAGGACACCTGCGGCAAGCCGGTGTCCGCGAACTCGGGGAAACGGCGGTTGCGCGATGCCAGGAGCTAGCGCGCTCCCCGTTCGACCTCGAGTTCCAATTCGACGTCATGCCCGACGGCGCGCTCGGCTCCACGTTCGGTGCAAGCGTGCGCTTCGGATGCCCGCCAGGTGAAGAGGGCCGTCCCTGCTTCGACCCCCACGGTGCAGCAGGCGAGCTCATGGAGCAGGTCGAAGCATGGGGCCTGGCCGACGAACGCTGGCAACTGCTCGCGGACACGGCATTTGCCACACAGGTCGCCCGCGGCAACAACAGCTGCCTGCTGTTCGACTACCCCACCTTCGTGAAGCTGCGCTGGCGCGACGGCGAGCCCGTGGACGCGAAGGCGTACCTGCTCGCGGGCGCGCAAGCCTAGGTCAGTCCCACCACAGAAAAACGGGGCCCGAATGAAGGCCCCGTTTCACCATCTTGTCAGGCGATGCGCGCTTACGCCACCGAGCGTTGCAGCAGTTCGTACCAACGCACATCGGCTTCCAGCACCGTGCGCGTGGGATCGTCCTCCGCTGCAGCCGCAAGCCTGCTCTGGGCTTCCTCGAGCTGCTCGGGCACGGCCGCCTTGTCGATGTCCTCCACCGCAACGGCGCGGTCGGCGAGCACGATGACCTTCTCGCCGGTCACCTGCACGTAGCCGCCCTGCATGCAGTAGCGGTTGGCCACGGTGGACGCGTCGGAAAGGACGCGCACCATGCCGTCGGCCAGACCCGACACCAGCGGCGCATGGCCTTCCAGAAAGCCCATCTCGCCTTCAACGCCGGGCACCACGACCATGTAGGCCTCGGAGGTGAACAGCTTCTCAACTGGTGTGACGATGTCGCATTGGAGCGTAGACATTTATGCTTCCCTCTTCTGCATCTCCTCGTATGCGGCGAACACTTCCTCGATGGCGCCCTTGTAACGGAAGCACTGCTCGGGGATGTCGTCGCAATTGCCGTCCAGGATTTCGCGGAAGCTGCGAATGGTATCTTCCAGCTTCACGTACACGCCAGGGTTGCCGGTGAACTGCTCGGCCACGTGGAACGGCTGGCCCAGGTACTGCTGCACCTTGCGGGCGCGGTTCACGATGACCTTCTGCTCTTCGGATAGCTCGTCCATGCCCAGAATGGCGATGATGTCCTGCAGGTCCTTGTAGTTCTGCAGGATCTGCTGCACGCCAACGGCCACGTCGTAGTGCTCTTGGCCCACGATCTCGGGGTCGAGTGCGCGGCTGGTGGACTCCAGCGGGTCCACTGCCGGGTAGATGCCCAGCTCGGCGATCGAACGCGAGAGAACCGTCTTGGCGTCCAGGTGGGTAAACGTGGTCGCCGGAGCGGGGTCGGTCAAGTCGTCAGCGGGCACGTACACGGCCTGCACCGACGTGATCGATCCGACGTCGGTGGACGTGATGCGCTCCTGCAGGTCGCCCATCTCGGTTGCCAGCGTCGGCTGGTAACCCACAGCCGAGGGCATGCGGCCCAGCAGAGCCGACACCTCGGAGCCTGCCTGCGTGAAGCGGAAGATGTTATCCACGAACAGCAGCACGTCCTGGCCCTGATCGCGGAAGTACTCGGCTTCGGTCAGACCGGCCAGGCCGACGCGCAGACGCGCTCCCGGCGGCTCGTTCATCTG
>CACXFZ010000222.1 GCA_902767025.1 uncultured Coriobacteriaceae bacterium | reverse complement strand
ATCGGGCATGCCGGCTCGAGCGCAGCGCGTGCATATTTAGCGTTCTTACCCGCCGTGCGTGACCGTGTTGCCATGGAATGCACAGGTTTGCGTGTATTATTCTGTGCCGATACAACCAGAAACGCGAGTGAGTTTTCGGAGGCGTGAAATGACAACAGACAGCAAGCGTTCGTACGTGTTCACATCGGAATCGGTGACAGAAGGGCACCCCGACAAGATCTGCGACCAGGTGTCCGATGCGATCCTGGACGCCATTCTGGAACGCGAGATGAAGCTGCAGGAAGACGGCTACGTCTCCCCGCGCAGCGGCGTTCCCGCCAAAGTGGAAAACGTCCGGTGCGCCATCGAGACCTTCACCACCACGGGAATCATCACGGTGATGGGCGAGGTCCGCACGCAGGGTTACGTGGACGTCGACGAGATCGTGCGCGACGTCGTCCGCGACATCGGCTACACGGGCTCCGACATGGGCTTCGACGCCGCATCCTGCGCCGTTGCCAACTACATCCATCCTCAGTCCGCCGACATCGCAATGGGCGTCGACTGCAGTTACGAGGTGCAGCAGGGCACGGCAAGCGGCGATGACGAGTTCGATCTGATCGGCGCGGGCGACCAGGGCGTGATGTTCGGATACGCCTGCGACGAGACGAAGACGCTCATGCCCATGCCCATCTACCTGGCGCATCGCCTTGCCGAGCGCCTGACGCAGGTGCGCAAGGAGGGCATCGTGCCATACCTGCGCCCCGACGGGAAGACGCAGGTGTCGGTGGAGTACGCCGACGATGCGCCTGTGTGCGTGAAAACCGTGCTGGTGTCCACACAGCATGCGGACGGCGTCGACTCCGACCAGATCAGGGCCGACATCATCGAGCATGTCATTTCGCCGGTGCTGGACAACGAGGACATCGACTGGGACGGTGCGGACGTGTACGTGAACCCCACGGGCAGGTTCGTCGTGGGCGGCCCAATGGGCGACACGGGCCTGACGGGACGCAAGATCATCGTCGACACCTACGGCGGCATGGGCAGGCACGGCGGCGGTGCATTCAGCGGCAAGGACGCCACCAAGGTCGACCGTTCGGCTGCATACGCGGCACGCTGGGTGGCGAAGAACATTGTGGCGGCGGGCCTGGCGAAGAAATGCGAAGTCCAGTTCGCCTACGCCATCGGCGTTTCGCGCCCGCTGTCGGTGCTCGTCGAGACGTTTGGGACGAACGCGGTTCCCGTCGAGGACATCGAGCGTGCCGTCTCGGAGGTGTTCGACCTGCGGCCGGCCGCCATCATCGCCGCGCTTGACCTGTACCGTCCGATCTACCGCAAGACATCCGCGTACGGTCATTTCGGTCGAGAGCTGCCCGAATTCACGTGGGAGCAGACGAACAGGGTGGACGAGCTGCGTGCTGCATGCAACCTGTAGGCGCACCCAAGCGCACTAACGTTGCCGCCTGGACGATTGGGCAAAACGCTCGAAGGATGCGCTCGATACGATGAACATCGCTTCGGTCATATTAGACATCAAGACGCAGGCCCTGGGGGGCGCATACAGCTATGCCATCCCTGCGCACCTGACGGACGTGTCGGTGGGCTGCGTGGTACGGGTGCCTTTCGGTCGCCGTCAGGCTTGCGGGTTCGTCATCAGCGTCAACGAGGACGCCGATCCTGCAAGCCTGGGAATAGACCCTTCCAAGATGAGGGAAATCTACGAGGTGCTGGCAGGCCCCTTCTTCGGCGAGGACGCGGCTGCCTGCATCATGTGGATGGCGGATCACTACGTGGCGCCGTTGAGCGATTGCGTGAAGCTGTTCACCCCGCCGGGCGGCGTTCCGTCGATGAAGAAGGTCGGGCACGCCTGGGTGGTCGAGCGCCCTGCGGTGGGCGAGGTGGACGACCGCTGGGTGAGGCTGGGACCTGCGGCAGCGGACTACAAACCGCGGGCAAACGCCGTGAAGCAGCAGGCCATCCTTGATGCGTTGAAATCGGGCGAGCTGCGCGTTGCCGAGCTGGCAACCGAGTTCGGAAACGTCAACTCGTCGCTGAATTCCCTTGCCGGCAAGGACGTCGTCGTCATCGAGCGCAAACGGCGGATGCGCGGCGTTCCCGCACCCGATGGCGAATGCGGCGTGGTGTCCTTCGAGCGGCCCGCACCGGTGGAGCTGACCCAAGGGCAGGCAAACGCCCTGGAGCATATACAGAAGGCATGCGCTGAGGCAAACGGAAGCGTGGTTGTCGTCGATGGCGTGACCGGGTCGGGCAAGACCGAGGTGTATTTGCAGGCACTCGAGCAGGTGGTGAGCCAGGGCCGCAGCGGCATCGTGCTCGTGCCCGAGATCTCGCTGACACCGCAGACCGTGGCGCGTTTCCGCGGCCGTTTCGGCGACATGGTGGCCGTGCTCCATTCGCGCATGAGCACGGGTGAGCGCTACGACCAGTGGGACCTGATAGCGCAGGGCAGCGCACGCGTGGTCGTCGGAGCCCGCAGTGCCCTGTTCGCCCCGATGCGCGACGTGGGCCTGATCATCATCGACGAAGAGCACGAAAGCACCTACAAGCAGGAAAACGCACCGCGCTACGTATCACGCGATGTCGCAGCGTACATGGCGCAACGGATGGGCGCCACGCTGGTGCTGGGATCGGCCACGCCCTCGGTCGAGGCGCTCTACCGGTCCGAACACGACCCGCTGTGGAGCATCGTGTCCCTGCCAGAGCGCGCCAACGGCCGTCCTCTGCCGGCCATCGAAGTCGTCGACATGACGCGTGAGTTCGCCGATGGCAGCAGGTCGATGTTCTCGAAGCGCCTGTCCCGCGCGCTGCACGAGGTGCTCTCCCTGGGACAGAAGGCCGTCCTGCTTCTGAACCAGCGCGGATTCGCGAAGTTCCTGCTGTGCCGGGAATGCGGGTTCGTGCCCGAATGCCCCGATTGCTCGCTGAGCTACACCTACCACGAGCAGGGAAACATGCTCGTGTGCCATCACTGCGGCGCATCCGTTCCCGCCCCGAGCACCTGCCCTGCTTGCGGCAGCCCGTATCTGAAGCGCCTGGGCGCCGGCACGCAGCGCGTGGAAGTCGACCTGGTGAACCTGATCGAAGCGTTCGGCGACGTGGATGCGCGCGTGATACGCATGGACGCGGACACGACGAAGAACAAGGGAGACCACCAGCGCCTGCTCGAGCAGTTCGCATGCGAAGGCCCTGCGGTGCTGCTGGGCACCCAGATGATCGCCAAGGGACTCGACTTCGACGACGTCACGCTCGTCGGCGTCGTCCACGCCGACACGCAGCTGCGGCTTCCCGACTTCCGGGCGGGGGAGCGCACCTTCGACCTGATCGAGCAGGTGGCGGGGCGTGCCGGGCGGGCGGACCTGCCCGGGCGCGTGATCGTGCAGACCCACGACCCGGGTTCGGTTGCCATCCGCGCTGCGGCCACCTACGACCGGCACCTGTTCTTGTCCGACGAGCTTCCCAAGCGCCGCCTGCTGAAGTACCCGCCGTTCGCGCGCCTGGCCGATGTGCGCCTGTGGGGACCGGACAGGCAGGAGGTCGAAGACGAGGCCGACTCGCTTTACCGCTCGATCATGTCGCTGCTGCAGCATCAATCGGTGGCGGACTGGGTGGTGCTTCCCCCCACGCCGTGCATCTTCGAGCGCCTGCGCGGCGATTGGCACTTCCACATCACGGTCAAGGCGCCTGTGGACGCCGCGGTGGGAGAAACCCTCGCGCCGCTGTTCCGTTCGCGCACGTGCGCACACGATGTCAACGTGGCCGTGGACGTGGACCCGTATTCGCTCCTGTAGCCGTTCGTGTTCCATTCGCTCTGGTATTCGTATGGCTTTGCGCATGCGTGCCACGGCACGGTCGTTTTGCAGTACAATCCCTGTTCATGTCTGCACGAGCCAACAACACCAGCGTGACGATGCGCACGCTCCACTACTTCTGGATGGTCACCCGCAACCACCTGGGTCTGTTCGTCGTGCTCATACTGTCCACGATCGGCTTCGGCTTGCTGCTCACCTACATGAACCCGTACGTCATGAGCCTGATCGTCGACAGGGTCGGCGCCGACCCCGTGGCACCCGACCAGGTCTTCGAAGTGTTCGGTCCCTACATCCTTGCCCTGGTGCTCATCAACCTATTCGGCCAGGCGTTCAGCAAGCTGCAGGACTACACCTTGTGGAAGTTGGAGATCGCCGTCTCCTACGACCTGGCCACGATGTGCTTCGATGCGCTGTGCAACCAGTCGATGAGTTTTCATTCCAACCGCTTCGGCGGCACGCTGGTGAGCCAGACGACGAAGTTCATGAACAGCTACAACCAGCTCATCGAGGTGGTCACCTGGCCGGTGCTGCCGATAACCGAGGCCATCGTGTTCATCTGCATCCTGCTGGGCCCGCGCGTGCCGCTCTACACGGCCATCCTGATGGTGATGCTTGCCATCTACGCGTTCGTCAGCTACCGCATGTACAAGCGCATCCTGAACCTGAACGAGGAAGCAGCGGGCGCCCAGAACCAGCTTTCCGGCGAGCTGTCGGACAGCGTGGCGAACATCCTGACGGTGAAAACCTACGGGCGCGAGGATTACGAGCGCGGGCTGTTCGACGAGGCGAACAGGGAAGTGGTGGCGCGCGATTCCAAGCGCATGATGTCCAGCCTGGCGCGTGGCATCATCACGGCCTGCATCGCGCTTGCGATCATGAGCGTGGTGACCATCTTCATCGCAGGTGGAAACGCGTGGTTCGGCATCACGGCTGGCACGCTGGTGATGATGTTCACCTATACGTACAACGTCACCAACCAATTCAACTTCATCAATGCGGGCCTGCAGCGCCTGAACCGCGCCTTCGGCGACGCATCCGGCATGACCGAGATCCTGGACGAGCCGCGCTTGGTGGCGGACAGGGAAGGCGCGCGTCCGCTCGAGGTTGAGCACGGCAGCATCGATTTCGAGGACCTGCGCTTCTCCTACACCGACGGCGACGCGGTAACCACGGTGTTCGACGGTTTCGACCTGCACATCCCTGCGGGCCAGCGAATCGGCCTGGTGGGCGTGTCGGGGTCGGGCAAGACCACGTTGACGAAGCTGCTTCTGCGCTTGGCAGACGTGCAGGAAGGGACGATCAAGGTGGATGGCCAGGATGTGGCCGCCTGCACGCAGCAGAGCCTGCGCCGCCAGATCGCCTACGTTCCCCAGGAGCCCCTGCTGTTCCATCGCACGGTTGCCGAAAACATCGCGTACGGCAAGCCCGATGCGTCGATGGAAGAGATCCGCGAAGCCGCAAGGCAGGCAAATGCGCTTGACTTCATCGAGCAGCTGCCCGAAGGGTTTGACACCGTCACCGGCGAGCGCGGCGTGAAGCTCTCCGGCGGCCAGCGGCAACGCGTTGCCATCGCACGCGCCATCCTGGCAGATCGGCCGATCCTGGTCCTGGACGAGGCCACGAGCGCCCTCGACTCCGAAAGCGAGGCCCTGATCCAGCAGGCCCTGGCGAATCTGATGCAGGGCCGCACCGCCATCGTGGTCGCGCATCGCCTGTCGACGGTTGCCAGCCTGGACAGGATCATCGTGCTCGAGCATGGCAGGATCGCAGAAGACGGCACGCATGAGGAGCTCATCGGCGCCCACGGCCGCTACGCCAGCCTGTGGGACCGCCAGACCGGTGCTCTGAAGGCGTAGTTGTCGCTCAGGTATCGAATTGTGTTCGAAACCTTTACGCACATGCGGCCTTTCAGGATTCTTTAACGTTCGGTGGCGATGATGCCTTTCATCGATAGAGGAAAGGAGCACGCATGAACACAAGGTCTTTCAAAACGCTGCTGTGCGCTGCCTGCCTGGGTGCATCGACCGTCGTAGCGCTCAGCGGCTGTGCTGCAACGGGCGATACCGTCCAGGAGGCGTCTTCGGCTGTTGTGCAGCAGAGCGCTTCGGCAAGCGCATCCGACCAGGCGACGTCAACGCCTGCTAGCAAGGTGCCCACGGCGGTGGACATCGAAATCACGCAAACCTACGAGGATGCAACCGATGGCGGCCATGCGATCCTGGCAGACGGGGAGCAGGCGAGCTTAGAACATGCCGGTGTGAAGAAGACGGGGGAATCGAGCGGCGACGAAGCCGACTTCTACGGCGAGAACGCGGCCGTCTTCGCAACCAACGGCGCGACCCTCGACTTGAGCAATCTGGTCGTGGACACGGCGGGAACGCATGCAAACGCAGTCTTCTCCTATGGCCAGGGCACGACGGTGAACATCTCGGACAGCGTGGTATCCACCACGGGCAACTGCTCGGGCGGTTTGATGACCACCGGTGGCGCGACGATGAATGCCACGAACCTTCGCATCGACACGACGGGCAACTCGAGCGCGGCCATCCGTTCCGATCGGGGCGGCGGCACGGTGACGGTGAACAAGGGCGCCTACACCACCAGTGGAACCGGATCCCCGGTTATCTACTCGACGGCCGACATCACGGTTTCCGACGCGCAGATGGAGTCGAACGGATCGCAGGGCGTGGTGGTCGAAGGCAAGAACTCCGTCACATTGAACGACGTGGAGCTT
>CACXFZ010000221.1 GCA_902767025.1 uncultured Coriobacteriaceae bacterium | reverse complement strand
GCTCGTTCTTTCAGCTCGGGCTCCAGGTTCTTACGTACCTTTTGCACGTAGGCATCAGCAAGCATGCTCGCATGGCTTTTCGCGGGTATCTTCATCTCCGCAAGCCGATCTAGCAGTTCCTTGCTCGACAGATTCAATTCTTTTGCCAACTCATGTACACGCATGCCGGCCATGGGGCCCTCCTCGTCTAACGCTCATCCATACACGATGCGAACTCGTCCATACACTGAACCAGCCGCTCGTAATCTTCATTGCTCACATCGCTCTTCAGCGCTCGCTGAAGCCTTTTCGCTTTGCGCGCCTTTTCCAAACAAGCACGGTTGCACACATATGCTCCGCGACCATTGGCCTTACCCGTTGGATCGAATACGGGGCCATCGGGCGTACGCACGATGCGCAGCAAACCCTGCTTGTGCTGCTGCGCTCCACATCCGATGCAGGTACGTGTGCGCAGTGTGCTCTGTTCGGCGCGTGGCGTCATCTACTCGACGTCCTCGTCTTCTTCGGACGCATGCACGCCGCAGAACCTGCTGCCTGGACGGGCATGGTTGCGGCAACGCACGCCTTCGGGGCTCACGTACTCGCACAAGCCGTCTTCTTCTTCGATAACCGCATCCTCGTCAATCAGCATGTTTTCGGTCGCCATAGGCTCACCAGTAAACGATGCCGACTTGATGTCGATGTGCCAGCCAGTCAAACGGGCGGCAAGACGTGCGTTTTGACCTTCCTTGCCAATGGCAAGCGAAAGCTGGTCGTCGGGAACGACGATGGTGGCGTAGTGCGATTCTTCGTCGATATCAACACGCGATACCTTGGCAGGCGAAAGCGCGTTCTTCACGTAAATCTGCGGATTCTCGTCCCACTGAATCACGTCGACGCGCTCGTTGCGCAATTCCTCGACCACCATGCGAACACGGCTTCCCTTGGGGCCCACGCAGGCACCTACTGGGTCAAGATTTGCTTCGCGGCTGCTCACGGCAACCTTCGAGCGCGCGCCTGGTTCGCGTGCAATGGACTTGATTTCAACCAGCCCGTCATAGATTTCAGGAACTTCGATTTCAAACAAACGCCTGATCAAGTCGGGATGCGTGCGCGACACCACGATGGCGGGACGCGCCTGCTCGCCGCGGGCACGCGCCTCTTCGGAGTTGGGGTTGCGCACGTCGATGATCAGCGTCTTCAGGCGCTGGTTGTGGCGGTAGCGCTCGTTGTTGGGGCGCTCGTTGCGCTCGTTGGGGTTGCGCTTCACGTCGTAATGGGGCAGCTCGGCCTCCACGCCGTCGCGGATCTTGATGATCGTGAAGTCGGGGGTTCCCTGCAGCACGGTGCCCGTGACCAGGTCTCCCACCCGTCCGGCGAACTCCTCGTAGATGCTCTGGCGCCCGGCCTCGCGCACGATGGAGTTGATGACGCTCTTGGCGTTCTGCGCGGCGATGCGGCTCACGTCGTCGGGCGTGACGTCGCGCTCTTCGAATTCGGTGTACTCGCCCGTTTCCTCGTCGGGCTCTCCCACCGGCACGAGCTCGTAGACGTAGATGCGCCCGCTCGCGCGGTCGATCGTCACATGGGCGTCGTTGTCCAAGTCCAGGATGTGCTGGTAGCTCTTCGCAAGCGATGCCTCCAGGCGCTCGATCAGATAGAACTCGTCTATCTTGCGCTCATGCGCCAGTGCCTGCAGTGCCTCGATAAGCTCTGAGGTTGCCATCTTTGCCGTTCCTTCCTCTTATTTGAACGCTATCTTGCCCTTGACCTGGGCTTTCTTCATGTCTTTCACGGGGATGGACACCTGCGTGCCATCCTCCAGCTCTACCAGCGCCGCACCCTCGGAAAAGCCCGCGAGCCTCCCCGAGAACTTCGCCCGCCCGTCTTGGGGCTTGGCGCACACGATGCGCACCTCTTCCCCGACGAAGCGCTCGAAATGCTCGGGCGTGCGCAGCGGCCGGTCGATGCCCGGCGAGCTCACTTCGAGCGTGTAGGCCCCCGGGAAGGGGTCGATGCGGTCCATCAGCGCGTTGATCCACGACTGTGCTTCCGCCAGCTCGTCGAAGCTCACGCCGTCAGGCGTGTCGATGTAGACGCGGATCGTGGGAGCCTTGCGTGCGCCCGCCACTTCGACCGTGACGATTTCGACACCGCGCCCGTCCGCTTCGGCTTCGAGGGCCGCAAGCAGGCTTTGTTCCTTCGCAGTGAGCATGACCCCACCTCCTTCGTCTGTCCGTCGTCGGCTTGCCCGGCAGGCGCCCGATAAACAAAGAAAGCGGGGTGAACCCACTTTCTCCACATCATCAAGCGTATTCTGCGCGCAAACCGTTTGCCAAGCAGATGTATTTAACCACAAAGGAGCAGCATGCGCCACCTAATTTGCATATTCGGTGGAGCGGCGGGCGATCAGCGCCCGGTTGAGGGCGTTCAGGTACGCGCGCACCGAGCTGACGACGATGTCGGGATCGGCGCCGTGTCCCACGAAGACGCGGTCGTCCGCGGCTATGCGCACGGTCACCTCGCCGATGGCGTCGGTGCCGCGCGTGACCGCCTGCACCACGTACTCGGTGAGGTCGTTTTCCAGCCCGACGATCTGGTTGACCGCGTCGTAGGCCGCGTTGATGGGGCCGTCGCCCACCGTGGCCACCGTGTGGCGGGAACCTTCATCGTCGCTTAGCGTGAGCGTGACCGTGGGCGTGAGCGGGAAGCCCGTGGACACCTGCAGCGCCTCGAGCGTGTACACCGCCGCCGATTGGCGCTCGTATTCGTTGACGATGCTCTCGATCTCCTCGTCGTAGACCGCGCGCTTGCGGTCGGCCACCGCCAGGAAGCGCTCGTAGATCTCGTCGATGGTGTCCCGGTCGAACGAATAGCCCAGCTCCTCGAGGCGGTTGCGCAGGGCAGCGTGCCCGCTGCGCGCCGTGAGCACCAGCCTGCCCGAGCCCGCACCAACCGTTTCCGGGTCGATGATCTCGTAGGTCTCGCGCTCCTTGAGCACCCCGTCTTGGTGGATGCCCGACGAATGCGCGAAGGCGTTCGCCCCCACGATGGCCTTGTTCGCCTGGACCTTCATGCCCGTGATCGACTGCACGAGCCTGCTGGCCCGCACGAATTCGCGCGTGTCGATGTCGGTGTGGGCGTCGAGCTCTTCGCCGTGGAGCGCGATCGCCATGACCACTTCCTCCATCGCGGTGTTGCCCGCCCGCTCGCCCAGGCCGTTGATCGTGCATTCCACCTGCATCGCGCCGGCCGCCACGCCCGCCAGCGACAAGGCGGTCGCCATGCCCAGGTCGTTGTGGCAATGCACCGACAGCACCACGTCGTCGATGCCCTCCACATGGGTGCGGAGGTAGCGGATGCGCTCGGCGAAATCCTGCGGCAGCGAGTAGCCGGTGGTGTCGGGGATGTTGACCGCGGTCGCGCCGGCCTTGATGGCGGTTTCGCACACGCGCGCCAGGAACTCCTTGTCGGCGCGCGCCGCGTCCTCGGCGTAGAACTGGACCAGGTCGCACTTCGAGCGCGCATAGCTCACCGACGCTTCCACGCGTGCCAGGCAGTCCTCGCGGCTCATGTGCAGCTTGTTGCGCAAATGGCTCTCCGACACGCCCAGGCCCGTGTGGATGCAGGGTATCTGGGCCGTGGAGAGCGCGTCTGCCGCCGCATCGATGTCGGATTCGAGCGCGCGCGTCAGGGCCATGACCATGCAGGCGTCGCCCACGAGCTCGCCCACGCTGCGCACGCTTTCGAAGTCGCCCGGAGAGCTCATCGGGAAGCCGGCCTCGATGGCGTCCACGCCCAGGCGCAGCAGCTCGCGGGCGATGACGAGCTTGCCTTCCAAGCCCATCGAGGCGCCCGGGGCCTGCTCGCCGTCGCGCAGGGTGGTGTCCAATATGCGGATCTTGCGTGTCATGGTTCGTTAGTGTAACACCTTAGGCAGAGCTTTCCCGCCAATCTAGCGTCCGGCCTATCGAAACCCCAGGGGCGCCGATGGGGCCGGATCGCAAGCGAGGTCAGTCGCGCGGCATCGCCGTGATGCCGGTGCGGGTGATCTGGCGCAGCTGGTAGGTACGCAGCAGCTCCTCCATTGCGGTGAGCTTGTCGGCATCTCCGGTGGCCTCGATGGTGATCGCATCGTGGCCCACGTTGACGATCTTGGCGCGGAAGACGTTCGCGATCTCGATGACCTCGCCGCGCCGTTCGGGCTCCACCCCCACCTTGAACAGCACCAGTTCGCGCTCGATGGCGGCCTCGGCCGTCAGGTCGCTGACCTTGTAGACGCTCACCAGCTTGTTCAGCTGCTTCTTGATCTGCTCGTAGGCGACCTCGTCGGCCACGACCACCACGGTGATGCGCGACTTGTTGGGGTCTTCGGTGGGCGCCACCGACAGCGAGTCGATGTTGAAACCGCGTCGGGACACCAGCCCCGTCACGCGGCTGAGCACGCCGGGCTTGTTCTCCACCAGGATGCTGGTCACGTGCCTCATCGCCGGCCTCCCTTCTTGGATGCGCCGCCACGCGGGGCAAGGCCCTCGCGCACCACGCCGTTGTCGCAGTCGATCGCCCCGATGGCCTCCTGCAGCGTCGCACCCGGCGGAATCATCGGGTAGACGTTCTGGTCGGCGGACATCGCGCAATCGAGCACGTAGGGTCCCGGGGTTGCAAGCATGCGGTCGAGCGCCGGTTCCACCTGGTCCCAGCTCTCGATGCGCTCGGCGTTCCAGCCATAGGCCTCGGCCAGCTTGCAGAAGTCGGGGTTGGCGTCGAGCGTGGTGGCGGCGAAGCGGCCGTCCAGGAACAGGCCCTGCCACTGGCGCACCATGCCCAGCACGCCGTTGTCCATCAGCAGCACCTTCACGGCAGCGCCCGTGGCCTTCGCCGTCGCCATCTCCTGGATGTTCATCTGCACCGAGCCGTCCCCCGAGATGCACACGACCTGACGGTCCGGGTACGCGAGCGCGGCGCCGATGGCCGCCGGCAGCCCGTAGCCCATCGTGCCCAGGCCACCGCTCGACAGGAAGGTGCGCGGCAGGGAGCGCTCCACCATCTGGTTGGCCCACATCTGGTGCTGGCCCACATCGGTGGTGACGATGCTGTCCGCATCCAGGCGCGCAGACAGCGCGGCCAGCAAGCGCTCGGGCACGATCTCGTCGGGGTTGTCGGGAAGCGCCTCGTCGTAGTAGGGCCAGCGCTGGCGCCAGGCGTCCACCTGCGCGAGCCAATCGCCCGTCTGGGGCTCGAAGCCACGTGCTTCCAGCTCGGCGGCGATATCGGCTGCCACGCGCGCGGCGTCGCCGACGATTGGCACGTCGGCCGGTATCACCTTGCCGATCTCCGCCGGATCGATGTCGATGTGCACGAGCTTGGCCTGGGGCGCGAAGGAATCGAAGGCGCCGGTCACCCGGTCGCTGAAGTGAGTGCCGATGGCCAGGATCAGGTCGCACGCGTCCAGCGCCATGCTCGAGTACTTGCTGCCGTGCATGCCCACCGCACCCAGGTACAAAGGATCCTCCGCGGGAAACGCGCCCTTGCCCATCAGCGTGGCGAGCACGGGCGCCTGCAGCGCGTGGACCAGGTCGCTTACGGGTTGAGCGGCCTGCGCGGTGATCACGCCGCCGCCCAGCAGCACCAGCGGGCGCTTAGACGCCTCCAGGGCCGATGCCGCCTGGCGGATCTGCTTCTTGTTGCCCCGCACCGTGGGCTTGTACGATTCGATGTTCACGTCCTGCGGGCAGGCGAAGTCGACCAGGGCCTCGGCCACATCGCTGGGCACGTCGACGAGCACCGGCCCGGGACGCCCCGTGCTGGCAATGTGGAACGCCTTCTTGATCGTGTAGGGCAAATCGGCCACGTCGCGCAGCAGGTAGCTGTGCTTGACCACTGGCAGCGTGATGCCGAAGATGTCGGACTCCTGGAACGAGTCGGTTCCGATCACGTGCGTGGGCACCTGCCCGGTGATCACCACCAGCGGGACGCTGTCCATGTACGCCGTGGCTATGCCGGTGACCGTGTTGACGGCACCGGGTCCGCTCGTGACAACGACCACGCCGGTGCGCCCCGTGGCGCGCGCGTAGCCGTCTGCCTCGTGCACGGCCCCTTGCTCGTGGCGCGCGAGCACGAACTTCATCTTCGAGTCGTACAGGGCGTCGAAGATCTCGATGGCCTGGCCGCCCGGATAGCCGAACAGGCATTCCACGCCTTCGGCCTCGAGGCTTGCCACCAGCGCCTGCGCTCCCGTCATCTTGCCCATGGCCGCTCCTTTCGCATGTGCCATTGCAATAAAAAACCTGCCGCGGACGGGCAGGATTCGTGCAAGCATCGATGCGCTGGGTAGGCGCAGGCAGCAACATGGTTGCTTCCACGTACTTGCCCGAATCGGCTGCGGGGGTGTCCGCATTCCCTTCGGACGTTCGGTTGAACTGCTGGTGAAGGCTTTCCGGACCCGTTGCCGCCGCATCCTGCATGGCAAGCGCCGCGCCCGTACTCCTCTTCGTCATCGCAGGCGAACATCTTCGGTTGTAGCGCGCAGTATACCAGCAACGACCCAGGTTGGAAAGGAATGCGCAGGGAGATTATGAACAGGGGGCCCCGTTCAAAGCTAGAGGCCGAAGAGCGTGTCGGCCACGTAGTCGGTGAGCATGGCGCAGTCGAACCAGATGCGCTCTGCCGCCGCCGCTTGATGAAGCAGCATTCCCAGGCCCGTCACGCAGGTGCACCCGGCGCGCTCGGCGTCTTGCAGCAGCTTCGTGCGCACGGGAGCGTAGACGGCATCGGCCACTGCCAAGCCGGCCCGCAGCACCCCAGGCGGCACCGGGCTCGAATCGCGATCGTCGCCCATGCCGCACGGCGTGGCATTCGCCAGGACCGTCGCATCGTCGATGGCACGCGCCAGCGCAAGCCCGTCGGTGCAATCCAGGACGAAGGCACGGCAAGACGTGTCGGCTGCAATCGAGCGGGCGAGCGCATCGACGGCCGGCCTTTTGGCGGTTTCGGGTTGCAGCGCGAAGCACACCGAAGCGGCGCCGTCCAGGGCGCACTGCGCGCCGATGGCACGGGCAGCGCCTCCCCCGCCGATCACGCACACGCGCGCTCCGGCGACATCGACGCCCCGCTCCTTGAGGCTGGCGACGAAACCAACACCGTCGGTGTTGTACCCCACCAGGCGCCTACCGCGCTTGGCGATGGTGTTCACCGCCCCCGAAAGCGCCGCCGCGTCGTCCAGCCCGTCCAGGTGGCGGATGACCTCCTGCTTGCAGGGCATGGTGACGTTGCAGCCCACCCAGGCGGGGTTGGCGCGCATCGCCTCGATGGCCGATGCGATCTGATGCTCGGCGCACTCGAGCGCCACGTAGTAGGCATGGATGCCGGCCTGCTCGAACGACAGGTTGTGCATCGCCGGCGACAGGCTGTGCCCGACTGGGGATCCCAGCAAGGCCACCACGCTCGCGTCCGGGTCGAACAGGTTCACGGCCACCAGCTCGCTGTAGCGGCCCTGGGATGAGAACTCGTCGACCTTGGCGGAGCACGCCACGGCCTGGGCAACGCTCAGCTGCCCAGGCGCCGCTTGCCTCTCGATTGCCGCAAAGGACAGCCGCGTACCGTACGCCTGGCCCAGCACGCGGGTTATCGTGCCGGCATCCCCCATCGCTATCGCGCACAAGGGCGCCGCGTCCTGGCGGCGGGCATAGGCGCACGTCGCCGCCAGTACCCGCTGCGCATCGGCGCTCTCATGCGCCTGGTAGGCCGCCTTTACCAGGTCGGCACCGTCTTGGCGCAGCTGTTCGAGCCGGCAGACCATGTCCGTCACGCTCGGCGTGTGGTCGATGTCGTGGTGAGATGAGATTACCTCGATGCCCGCTTCATGGGCGGCTTGGACGAGCCGGCGTCGCGCATCGTCCAGCGCCGACGACTCGACGTCCACGACATCGGCGACGCGCGCATCCACCACCGCGTGCACAATGCGCTCGTACGTGGGCGCATCGACGTCGACCGCTCCCCCATGCGCACGCGTGCGCAGCGTGAAAAGGAGCGGATGCCCGTCCAAGGCCGAGCGAACCTGCCTGCACGCTCCCACCACCGATTCGGCATCGAGGGGGTCGGCCAGGCAGTCGCCGCGCAGCTCGACCATGTCCGCACCGTCCGCAATGGCACGTTCGGCCAACGCGCATGCCTGTGCGGCATCGGAGGCCATGACGGGCGCTGCGATCAGCGCAGGCCTCCCCGCTGCGAACACGCCCGCAGACATGTGCGTGCGCACCTTAGGCTTGCACGCCGTACTGGGCGTAGTAATCGTCGATCTTCTGCTTCATGTCGTCGTCGATGAGCACGCGGCCCCCGCATGGGGTGTTGTGCAAGGCCTCGACCACATCGGCCATCGTGACGATGGCGCCCGTGGGAAAGCCGTACTTCTCGGACACCTCGTCGATAGCGGCCATCGTTCCCGACGGCCCCACTTCCATGCGGTTGAGCGACACCATCAGGCCCACGACCTCGATGTCTGCCGCAGAGGTGATGATCGGGTAGGTCTCGTCGATCGACTTGCCCGAAGTGGTCACGTCCTCGACGATCACCACGCGCTCGCCGTCCTGCAGTGCATGGCCCAGCAGGCTGCCGCCTTCGCCGTGGTCCTTTTCCTCCTTGCGGTTGGAGCAGTACTTCACTTCCTTGCCGTACAGCTCGTGGATGCCCATCGCCGTGATCACCGACAGCGGGATGCCCTTGTACGCCGGGCCGAAGACCACGTCGAAGTCGAGCCCGAAGGCGTCGTGGATGGCCTGCGCGTAGTACAGCCCCAGCTTGTGCAGCTGCTCGCCGGTGACGTACGCCCCCGCATTCATGAAGAACGGCGACGTGCGCCCGCTCTTCAGCGTGAACTCGCCGAACTTGAGCACCTGCGAATCGACCATGAACTCGATGAATTCCCGCTTGTACGCTTCCATGAGCACCCACCTTTCGTCGTGTGTTCCCCATTATACCGTGGCAGCCGCATCCCCGCCGTTCCCAGGCAACCCGGAGCAATCCATCATTGCAAAGGAATGGCGGCGTGCAAATGGCCCGCGTGGCATTAATACTCTCGAAGGTGTCCCGCGCAACCGGGCAGCATCCTTCAACTTGCAAAGCCGGGGGACGTTGGACTTTAACCCGGCTTATGCTTTGCCTTCAGATACCGTTCGCACTACCTGGCAGAATCGACGATGGCCACTACTACGGCGAATATCGCGCACAGCGCGATCGCAGTTGTTGCGTCCATGGGGTCCATCTCCTTTCGGAAGCTGCCCGACGGCGAAGCACCTCGGCCGATTCTGGCAAAATCCTTCTGAAGGCGGCGCTCGCCTCACATGGGATCTCACCCACTCGCGAAAAGCCACAGAAGCGGGCATAGTATGATGGACGAGGCAGGCGAAACGGGAGCGAAGGAGCGGCCATGGTTACGTACACGATCGACACGCCCGCGTTCGACATGATCGACATCACGTCGTACGTGCGGGAGGCGGTGCGCGCCAGCGGAGTCGAGGAAGGCTGCGCGCTGGTCTACTGCCCGCATACCACGGCCGCCATCACGATCAACGAGAACGCCGACGCGGACGTCGTGCGCGACTTGAAGCTCGCCTGGGGCGACATCTTCGCCGACCGCAGCGACTTTCGCCATGCGGAAGGCAACAGCGCCGCCCACCTGAAGTCCAGCGCGATCGGCGCGTCCGAGCTGATTCCCGTCAGCAACCACGCGCTGGTGCTGGGAACCTGGCAGGGCATCTACTTCTGCGAGTTCGACGGGCCGCGCACCAGGCGCTTCCACGTGCAGGTGATGAGCGGGTGACGCGGGGCCGGCGCCAAGCCCAACCCTGCGCCACCCCTATCTCCTAGGTGAAGATGAAGGCCACCAGGAACGCGAGCGAGGCCACCCACATCAGCGGATGGACTTCTTTCGCCCGGCCCAGGAAGACCATGATGATGCAGTAGGAGATGAAGCCCAGGCCGATGCCGTTGGTGATGCTGTACGTGAGTGGGATGCACACGATGGTCAGAAACGCTGGGAACGCATGCTCGACCCTGCTCCAGTCGATGACCGCAACGTCGGTCATGATCAGGTAGCCCACGACGACCAGCGCACCGCAGGTGGCAGAGCCCGGGATGATGCCGAACAGCGGGGCCAGGAAGGCGCAGAGCATGAAGGCCACTGCGACGACGAGGTTCGACAACCCGGTGCGCGCACCCGCCGTGGCACCGGCGGCAGATTCCACGTAGCTGGTGATCGAGCTGGACCCCAGGAAACCGCCCACGACGGCCGCGCCGGCATCAACCAGCAGGATGCTGCGGCCGTTTTCGAAACCGCCGTCTTCGGTGGCGAACCCGCCCTTCTTGGCAACCGCCAGCACCGAGCCCATCGTGTCGAAGAAGTCGCTCATCAGCAGGCTGAAGGTGGCCATCAGCAGCATGGGCGACACGAGCACCTTCAGCAGGGCCATGCCGCCTCCGTTGGGATCTTCCTGAAGCGGGCCGGCGAAGGCGCTGAAGTCCAACCCGAAATCCCAGGTGGTCGGCAGCGAGGAAACGCCCAGGAACAGGGCGAGGACGGTGGACAGGAGGATGGAGAGCAGCAGCCCGCCCGGCACGTTCATCGTATGGAGCACAATGGCCGAGACGATAGAAACCAGGCTCACGATGACGACCGGGTCGGTGATGTTGCCCAATGCGAGCAGCGTCGACTCGTCCGAGACGACAAGCCCGCCGCCCTTCATGCCGATGAATGCGATGAACAACCCGATTCCGATGGCGATGGAATGGCGCAGCGACGCGGGGATCGCATTCATGATGGCCTCGCGCAGGCCCGCCATGACCAGCACGATGATGACGATGCCTTCGATCATGACGCACGACATGGCAACGCGCCAGTCGACACCGGCACCGATGCACAGCGTGTAGGCGACGATCGCGTTGAGGCCCATGCCGGGCGCCAGCGCGATGGGACGGTTCGCGATCAGGCCCATGGCGGCGGTCATGATCGCCGAGCCGAAGCACGTGGCCGTCAGCGCGGCGGTGAACGGCAGTCCCCCGTCCGCCAGGATGGCCGGGTTGACCGCGATGACGTACGCCATCGTCAGAAACGTCGTCAGACCAGCCATCACCTCGGTGCTCAGGCTGGTGCCCCGTTCCCGCATCTTGAAAAACGATTCCATGCACTACCCCTCTCTCGTACGGGATTCGCGTGGCAGGCGCCGCGCTAGGCCCGCTCCCCTTCTTCCGACACAGCGCGCACGACGGCATCGGCCAGGATGCGGAAGTCGCCTTGCCGGCTGCATGCGATCTGGAACACCTCCTCGTCAGAGGGCACCGCACCCTGGACCCCGGCCGCCAGGTTGCTCACCAGCGACAGCCCGAGCACGCGCATGCCCACATGGCGCGCTGCGATCACTTCCTCCACCAGGGACATGGCGACGATGTCGGCGCCCAGCCGAGCGAACGCCCGGATTTCCGCAGGCGTTTCGAAGCTGGGCCCGTTCACGGCGATGTAGACGCCTTCCCGCAGGGGTATGCCCTTCTCGCGCGCGACCTCGCGCACGACATCCTGCAAGCGCTCGTCGTAGGCGTGGTTCATCGGCACGAACCGGCTCGCGATGCTGTTGGGCTCCACGCCCGCGAGCGGGTTGGTGGCCATCAGGTTGATGTGGTCGACGATCAGGCAGAAGTCGCCGACGCCGAATTGATCGTTGATGGCGCCTGCCGCATTGGTGGTCATGACCGTGTCGATGCCGCAGGCGTGCATGAGCCAGATGGGAAACGCCACCCGCTGTGCGCTCAGGCCCTCGTAGCCATGCAGCCGGCCTTGCATGCACAGCACCCACGGAGGGTCGCTGCGGCCATCGTCTATCCGCCCTAAGACGAACTGGCCGACATGGTTGGTGCAGGTGGAGCACGCCATGCCGGGCACGTCGGAGTAATGCAGGGTGCGCGCATCGGACAGCGTGTCGGCATAGGATCCCTCCCCGCTGCCCAGGACGACGGCGCATACCGGCTCGTCGGCGCCCAGGAAGGCGCGCAGCACGTCGCTGCCGGCGTCTATGTCGCGAATCAGGTGCTCTTCCATGTGGCCTCCCTCCCTATTCAGCCGTGCCGCCGCGCGGCCAGGTTGCCAGCAGCACGCGCGGCCGTCCCGTCAGGTCGTCTTTGATGCACACGTCCGCAAAACCCGCCGCACGCGCATGCGCTCCCGCCTGCTCCAGGCAGGTCTCGTGCAACTCCATTGCCAGCACGCCTCCCGGACGCAGAAACGCCGCCGCCTGGGCAAGCAAGGGCGGCACGCAGGCGAGCCCGTCGTCCCCGCCGTCAAGCGCCAGGCGCGGTTCGTAGTCGGTGACTTCCCTCTCGAGGGTCTGTAGCACCGCCGTGGGAATGTACGGGGGGTTCGACACCACGGCATGCAGCTGCCCGCGCAATTCATGGGGAAACGGCTCCATCAGGCTTCCCTGCAGCACGTGCACGCAGTCCGCGACGCCCGCCTCGCGCGCATTGCGGCTTGCCAGCGCGCAGGCCTGCTGGTCCAGATCGGTGGCCCACACCTGCGCATACGGCAATTCGGTGGCCAGCGCGCAGGCGATGTTGCCGCTTCCGGTGCACACGTCCGCCATCAGGAGGGGCATCTTCGGGCCCAGCACGTCGGCGGGCTCCTTCGCGGGCAGGGAAAACGAGGTGCGCAGGCGCGCGATGGCTTCGCTGACCAGGACCTCGGTTTCGGGGCGCGGGATGAGCACGCCGGGTTCCACGGAAATCGTCAGGAAGCGAAACGGCGCCGAGCCGGTGATGTACTGCAACGGCTCGCCGGCCGCACGCCTGCGGGTGTGTTCGCGCAAGAGCGCGCGCTCCTGCTCGTCGAGGGGCCGGTCCAGGTCGGCGTAGAGCTCCATCTGCCCGACGCCGAGCGCGTCGGAGACGAGCCAGCGGGCGGAAACGCGCGGCGAAGCGTCGCCATGGTCGGCCAGGTACCCTTCGATCCAGTTCAGTACGGAGCCGACTGTCCAGACTTCGCTCATCGAACCAGTATAGAGCCGCCGCGCCGGCGCTATACGGCCTGTTCCAGCTTGGCTGCGCGGTCGGCTGCCTGCAGCGCGGTGATGAGCTCTTCGAGCCCCGCGCCGCCGTTGAACAGCAGCACGCCGTTGTAGGTTCCGTTGTAGCCGATGCGATGGTCGGTGACGCGGTCCTGCGGGCCGTTGTAGGTGCGGATCTTCTCGCTGCGGTCGCCCCCGCCGATCTGGGCGCGGCGCTCGGCGCCTTCGGCAGCGCGCTGCTCTTCGAGCATCTTGTCGTAGAGGCGCGCACGCAGCACGGCCATGGCCGCGATCTTGTTCTGCAGCTGGGACTTCTGGTCCTGCGACTGCACCACCAAGCCCGTGGGCAGATGCGTGATGCGCACCGCCGAGTCGGTGGTGTTGACGCACTGGCCGCCGGGACCGCCGGCGCGGTACACGTCGATGCGCAGGTCCTCCTGCTTGATGTCGATCTCGACCTCGTCGGCCTCGGGCAGCACCGCCACCGTTGCCGTCGAGGTGTGGATGCGCCCCTGGCTTTCGGTCTTGGGAACGCGCTGCACGCGGTGCACGCCGCTTTCGAACTTCATCTCGGAGTACACCTTGTCGCCCTTGACCTTGAACTGCACTTCCTTGTACCCGCCGGCTTCGGAGGGCGAAGCGTCGAGCATCTCGATCTTCCAGCCCTTGCCGTCGGCGAAATGGGTGTACATGCGGTAGAGGTCGCCCGCGAAGATGGCCGCCTCGTCGCCGCCCGCCGCTGCGCGGATCTCGACGATGATGTCCTTGTCGTCGGCCGGGTCGGGCGGGATGAGCATGAACTTGATGTCTTCCTCCATCGCGGGAAGCTCGGCTTCGATGCGCGCGATCTCCTCCTGGGCGAACTCCTTCATGTCGGCATCGCCCAGCATCTCCTTCGCATCGGCCAGGTCGGACAGGTCGGACAGGTACGCCGACGCGGCCTTGGCCAGGGGGCCCTGGTTCGCGTACTCCTTGGCCAGGCGGTTGTACTCCTTCTGGTTGGCCAGCACTTCGGGGTCGGTCATGCGCTGCCCAAGGTCCTCGTAGGCCTTGACGATCTTTTCCATTTTCTCGCGCTCAAGCATGGCGGTTCCTTCTCGTATGCACAAACAACGCCGCCCTCAGGCGACGCCTTTTCTCAAGCAGATAGTATATATCACGATGCAAGACCCCAAACAACGCCCACAAGCCGCATGCTGCAAGCCGCGCCGCAGGTCGGGCCAGCCCTCAGATTCCTCTAGATGCCCTGCCGTGAAGGATGCCCAAAACCCAGATGAATGCCCAAAACATGAACCGGGGGCGTTTCTGCCAGAGAAACCCGCGTCCCTGCCCCTCTCGTGCCGAGCGGGCCTGTTCAAAGAGCCGCAACACAACTACCCCGCAGGTCCAACAGGGCCTGCGGGGAGATGCAGATAGTCTGAAAGATCGGCCGAGTTCGCCCAGCTAAGCGGTTGCAAACTTACAGAAGGCTTTTGAGGGCCGCCTTCGGCTGGGCGCCGAGGGTTTGGTTTTTCACCTCGCCGTTCTCGAAGACCATGATGGTGGGAACGCTCATGACGCGGTACTGCATCGCAAGGTCGCGGCTCTGGTCGATGTCGACCTTGTAGACGGCGGCCTGGCCCTGCAGCTCGGTGGAGAGCTCGTCGATGGTGGGAGCCAGCGCCTGGCAGGGGCCACACCAGGTTGCGAAGAAGTCAACCAGGACGGGGCCTTGCGCCTTCAGGACCTTTTCCTCGAACTCTGCAGACGTGATAACTTGTGCCATTGCTATCATCTCCTTCTGCCGCTTGGCGGCTCGTGCCCGCCGGGCGGGCTCTGTGTTGCATGAGGCAACTATACGGGTGCATCGTGCGGCCCATCAGTGACAACGTCACGATGATGCCAAGCTGTCACGTACATGAGCATACCGCGAATCTTGCATCGTTGGCAGTGCATCTGGACGACTTCGAAGAAGTTGTGGCTATAATGGTGCGCTGTAACTGATTGTTTGAGGCTTGACCATGTTGTTCGTTGGCATTACCACACATACGGAAGACTTTTCCGAACTGAACGATCGCGAAAAGCCCTACATCGACGTCATGCGGCGCTGCAACATGACGCCGGTGCTGATCAAGCACACCTCGGACTTCATCGACATCGAAGAGCGCCTGAACACGCTGGACGGCCTGGTGCTCATCGGTGGCGGCGACGTCCATCCGTGCCATTACGGGCGCGTGATCGAAGAGGGCATCGAATACATGGACTTCAACCGCGACCGCGACCTGTGCGAACTGCAAATCGCGCGGCGCGCTCACCAGATGGACCTACCCACGCTGGGCATATGCCGTGGATTACAAATCATGAACGTATCGTTAGGCGGCACCCTGGTTGCCGAGATATCCGATGATGGCAAGGACCATGGCG
>CACXFZ010000220.1 GCA_902767025.1 uncultured Coriobacteriaceae bacterium | reverse complement strand
TCCCACCATCGATGCGGCCCCTGCCGTTGCCGCCGCGGCCGCCCCTGCCGCCGCGCCCGCTGCGAGCGCTTCCACCCATCCGTCCCATTGGATCGAGGTGACCTCGCCGATGGTGGGCACCTTCTACACCTCGCCCGCACCCGGCGAGCCGCCCTTCGTCAAGGAAGGCGATGAGGTCACGGCGAACCAGACGCTGTGCATCGTCGAGGCGATGAAGCTGATGAACGAGATTCCCGCGCCCGAGCTGGGCACGATCCGCGAGGTCTGCCTGGAAGACGCCACGCCGGTGGAGTTCGGCACGCCGCTGTTCTACATCGAGCCCGCGACCGTGGGAACCGAAGGACCGGAGAGCGCATAACATGTTCGAGAAGATTCTCATAGCAAACCGAGGCGAGGTCGCCCTGCGCGTCATGCGCGCCGCCCGCGAGCTCGGCGTGAAGACGGTTGCCGTGTATTCCACCGAGGATGCCGACACGCTTCCCGTTCGCTATGCCGACGAGTCCGTGTGCATCGGGCCCGCGCCCGCCAACCAGAGCTACCTGGTGATGTCGTCGATCATCGCAGCGGCGAAGAACACGGGCGCCCAGGCAATCCATCCCGGCTACGGCTTCCTGGCCGAAAACGCCGACTTTGCGCGCCTGTGCGTGGAGCACGACCTGGTGTGGATCGGCCCGTCGGCCGAGTGCATCGAGCAGATGGGCGACAAGGCCCGCGCCCGCGAAACCATGATGGGATGCGGGGTGCCGTGCGTGCCCGGCTCCGACGGCGCCGTGGAGACGGTCGAGGAGGCTGCCGCTTTCGCGAACCGCGTGGGTTATCCCGTGCTCATCAAGGCCAGCGCCGGCGGCGGCGGCAAGGGCATGCGCGAAGTGCACGACCCCGCCGACCTGGAATCCCAGTTCAAGGCCGCGAAGATGGAGGCCGGTGCCGCTTTCGGCAACGACGAGGTCTACATCGAGAAGCTGGTGCTGCGTCCGCGCCACGTGGAGGTTCAGGTGATCGGCGACGACCACGGCAACCGCGTGGTGCTGTGCGAGCGCGACTGCTCGATCCAGCGCCGCCACCAGAAGCTGCTCGAGGAGGCTCCCAGCCCTGCGCTCGACGAGGAAACGCGCCGTGCGATGAGCGTGGCCGCCACCAAGGCGATGCGCGCCGTCGACTACCGCAACGCCGGCACGATCGAGTTCTTGCTCGACACCGACGGCCGCTTCTACTTCATGGAGATGAACACGCGCGTGCAGGTGGAGCATCCCGTCACCGAGATGATCACCGGCACCGACATCATCAAGGAGCAGCTGCGCGTGGCAGCGGGCGAGCCCGTGTCGTGCGCATCGCGCAGCCCGTTCTCGCCGAACGGCCATGCGATCGAGTTCCGCATCAATGCCGAAGACCCCGACGCCGACTTCAGGCCGTGCCCGGGGACCATCACCCGGTTCCGCCCGCCGGCGGGCCCGGGCGTGCGCGTCGAAACCTATCTGGAGGAAGGTGCGCGCATCAGCCCCTACTACGACTCGCTGGTAGCCAAGCTGATCGTGTGGGGCTCCACGCGCGACGAAGCCATCGCGCGCGGCAAGCGTGCGCTGCAGGAGTTCCAGATCGAGGGCGTGGCCACCACCATCCCGTTCCATCAGAAGGTGCTGGAAACGGTTGCGTTCAACAAGGGGAACGTGTACACCGACTTCATCGAAACCCAGATGGGAGAGTAACCATATGGCAGAGTTGAGCATCGCCGGCATGGAGCTGGCCGAAGGGGTCGTCGAGACCATCGTGGCCATCGCCGTCAAGGACGTCGAAGGTGTGGTCAGCCTGGGCGACACGTCCGTTGCGAGCGCGCTTCTGGCGACCATCGCCAGCAAGCCGTCTTGGCAGGGGATCGAAGTCCAGGTCGGCGAAGAGGGCCTGCTGGTGGACGTGCACATCGACGTGCAGTTCGGCCGCGTGCTTCCCACGGTGGCCGACGCCGTGCGCGCTGCGGTGGCCGACGCCGTGCGCACCCAGGTGGGCGTGCCCGTCGAGCGCGTGGACGTCTACATCGACGGCATCCAGTTCAATTAAGGAAGACTCCGCAGTGGCAAAGCGGCACGAACGCACGCAAGGGCGGCGGATGGCGCTGCTGACCCTGTACATGAGCAGGTTCGGCGAAGACCGCCTGAGGTCCAGCGAGCTCGAGCAGGTGCAGTTGCCCGACGAAGGGAAGCTGCCGGAGTACGCATGCACGTTGGTCGACGGCATCCTGTGCAACGAGCAGGACATCGACGACAAGCTGGCCAGCGTCTCGCAGAACTGGTCGGTCGAGCGCATGCCGCTGGTGGACCACGCCATCCTGCAGATCGCCAGCTACGAGCTGCTCTACCAGGACGAGGTTCCCGTGTCGGTGTGCATCAACGAGGCGGTGGAGCTCGCCAAGGCATATGGCGGCGAGGACGAGTCGGCCCGGTTCGTCAACGGCGTGCTGGGACGCTTGGCGCGCATGTACGCGGACGGCGAGTTGGACGACGTGCAGGACGACGATGTGGCCGATGGCGACGGTGCCGACGAGTCCGATGACTCCGACGGGCAGCCCGACGGCGAGTCCTGCGACTAGACCAGCCAGACGAAGGAGACCACGGTTTACGATGGACGAGCAGAATCCGACATACGAAGACGTGAACAACCGCCTCAAGGAGATCGTCGAGGCGGTGGCCGACGACCAGATCGACCTGGACAACGCCCTCGACCTGTTCGAAGAGGCGGTGGCGCTGGGCATGCAGGCGTCCTCGATGATGGAAGAGGACCTGGCCGCCCGCGACGCCCAGGCCGAAGAGCGCGAGATGCAACAGCAGCAGGCAGAGGAGCTTGCCGAGCAGGAATTCTCGGCCCAGGCCGCCACGGCCGATGCCGCACCCCCCGAGGGGACGGGCGCAGCCGAAGCGCAGGAGATTGCAGATGCACCGGCGTCCGACGGTTCCGAAGAACCAGTCGCGCCCGCATTCGGCCAGGCTCCCGCCTTGGAGAGCGAAGACGCGCTAGACTAGGGACAGAGGCAAGCCATCAAGGGGTTGGCGGCAAGCGCAAGGGATTTACCGGGTGAGCATGACTGACAAAGGGCGCATACTCGACATGATCGAAAGTCCAGCGGACCTGAGGGTGCTCGACGACGAGCAGCTTCAGATCCTGTGCGACGAGATCCGTGCCGAGATGATAGACGTCACGTCCCGCACGGGCGGGCATTTGGCGTCCAGCCTGGGCGCGGTCGAGTTGATCGTCGCCCTGCATTCGGTGATGGACTGCCCCGAGGACAGCATCGTCTTCGACGTGGGGCATCAGGCGTATGCGCACAAGATGATCACGGGCCGGCGCAAGGCGTTTTCCACGCTGCGCCAGCTCGACGGCATTTCCGGCTTCACGTCGTCTGGCGAAAGCATCTACGACGCACACTATTCAGGCCACGCGTCCGACAGCCTGTCGGTGGCGATGGGGCTGGCGTCTGCGCGTGCGGTGTCCGGCTCGCGCAAACGCGTGGCGGCGGTCATCGGCGATGCGGCCCTGGGCGGCGGCATGGCCTTCGAGGCGCTCAACCACATCGGCCAGGAACAGATCCCGATGCTGATCGTGCTCAACGACAACGAGATGTCGATCTCGCGGCCGGTGGGTGCGCTCGTGCGCCATCTGGGACGCCTGCGCGCGACCACGAACTACCGCACGGCGCGCGACACGCTGCAAGACGTGATGGCGGGCTCGGGCCTTGCGGGTCAGAAGCTCGTGGACTTCGGGCGCAACATGAAGGACTCGATGAAGCACTTCGTCGTGCCCCATTCGATGATCTTCGAGCAGCTGGGCATCACGTGCACGGCCCCCATCGACGGCCACGACATCGCCGCCCTGCGCGAGACCTTCGCGCTGTGCCTGCGCTCCAACGGGCCGGTGCTCGTGCATGTGGTGACGCGCAAGGGCGAAGGGTACGCTCCGGCGCAGGACAACCCCGAGCTCTTCCATGGCGTGGGGCCCTTCGACATCGAAAGCGGCATGCCTGCGAAGAAGTGCTCGGGCAACCCCACGTACACCAGCGTGTTCGGAGCCGCATTGGGAGCCGAAGCCGCAAACGACCACTCCATCATCGCCATCACGGCTGCGATGAAAGACGGCGTGGGCTTGGCGAGTTTCGCCGAGCGGTTCCCCCAGCGTTTCGTGGACACGGGCATCACCGAAGAGCATGCCGTCGCCTACGCATCGGGGCTGGCCGCCGGGGGCGCCAAGCCGGTGGTGGCCATCTACTCCACCTTCCTGCAGCGGGCGCTCGACCAGATCGTGATCGACGTGGCCCTGCCCAAGCGCAACGTGGTCTTCGCCGTCGACCGCGGCGGACTGGTCGGCGACGATGGCGCCACGCACAACGGCGCGTTCGACATCGTCTACCTGCGCATGGTCCCCAACATGCGCGTGCTCATCCCCTCCGACGAGGCCGAGCTCGTGCATGCCCTGCATACCGCCCTGTCCCTGGAAGGCCCTGTGGCCGTGCGCTACCCGCGCGGCGAAGCCGAAGGAGCCGAGGTTCCCAGCGATCCCGTCGTGTTCGAGGAAGGCAAGTCGGCGGTGCGCCGCGAAGGCGACGACGTGGCCATCCTGGCATTCGGGCGCATGGTGCACCAGGCACTCGAAGCCGCGCGCATCCTGCAGGAGCAGGGCATCCAGGCCCGCGTGGTCGACATGCGCTGGGCCAAGCCGCTGGACACGCAGGCGATTCGCGACGCTGCTGCCACCAAGCTCGTGGTGACGGTCGAAGAGGGCGTGACCGAAGGGGGCGTGGGCCAGGCGATTCTGGCGGAGCTTTCGCACATGGGGGAAACCGTGCCCTCGCTGGTGCTGGGCATCCCGGATCATTTCGTCGAGCACGGCAAGGTGCCGCAGCTCTTCGAGCGCCTGGGTCTGGACGGTGCATCCATCGCCGCATCCATCCGGCAGACGGGGCTGTTCGAGGGCTAGCGCCTATCCGGCGAGTGTGACTTCCTTGGCCATGGCGAAGTCGTTCATCACGTAGCCCTCGCCGATGTCGTTGTCCATTTCGTCCACGACCGAAAACCCGCGGCCCGCGTACGCACGCAGCGCGAGCTCGTTGCCGCGGTTGACCGTCAAGTACATCGCCGGCAGCCCTTCGGCGCGGCACAGGTCCTCGTAGAAGTCGATCACCCTGCTCGCGTAGTGCTTGCCGCGCTCGCGCGCATACAGGTAGATCTTGCTGATGAACAGGCGTTTGGGCCACAGCTGATTGACTTTGACGCTGTGCGTGATCGCCCGGTCGTGCTCGTTGTCGCCGGTGAGCTCCTCCACCGCCGCGCCGGTGTAGCCCACCAGGGTGCCTTCCTGGTCTTCCAGAAACCAGAAGCGGTAGTTGTCGTGCTCGATTTCGTGGCGCAGCAGCTCAGGCGCGTGGAACATCTCCACCATGTAGGTGGTCTGCTCCTCGCCGATGATCGCGGGCCAGTATTCGTGCCAGATGTCGGATGCCACCTGTGCCAGCTGCTCGAGCTGCTCGTCGCTGGTGACGGGTATGAAGTTCAACGCCACGGTTGCCTCGATTCGTCTTCGGTCTTCAGGCGGGGGCTCGGCGGCCTGCGTTTCCCGCTTGGCTTCTCCCGGCAGGGTAGCGCCCATGATAGGGCTTGAGCACACTCGCGTCCATCGGTGCAGCGCCCATATGCGCCGAAACCGCTGGAATCGCACGGCGGTTATTTTGCCGAGAGTCGTGATTTTTCGGATATACTGTACGGGTTGCTGTTCTGGAGGGGAGATAGGAGGGCCTGTTCGTCATGTTCACAACGCCTCAGATTATCGCGATTGTAGTGTTTGTCGTGGTGATGGCGCTCGTTGCATCCGAAAAGGTGCAGCGTACCGTTGCCGCGCTCGCTGGCGCGATGGTCCTTATCATCACCGGGGTCATATCCTTCGACACCGGTATCCACCACATCGACTTCAACACGATCGGCGTGTTGTTGGGCATGATGTTGTTCGTGTCGGTGGTCAAGCAGTCGGGTTTGTTCGAATACACGGCCATTAGAGCCGCCAAGGTCGCCAAGGGCAATCCGTGGCGCATCATGGTTGCGTTCGTCATCATCACGGCCGTGCTGTCGGCTCTGCTCGACAACGTGACCACGGTTCTTCTGGTCGGTCCCATGACCATCGTCGTGTGCGACCTGCTCGAAGTGAACCCGGTGCCGTACTTCCTCACCGAGATCATGGCATCGAACATCGGTGGTACGGCCACCCTGATCGGCGACCCGCCCAACATCATGATCGGCTCGGCTGCCAACTTGAGCTTCTTCGACTTTGTGGCCGTGGACACGCCGGCGGTTATCGTGATCCTGGCGGTTTCCATCCTTATCTGGAAGATTCAATACGGGCGCAAGATGGCCGTGTCTGCCGACAAGCAGGCGAAGGTCATGGAGCTCGAGCCCACCGATTACATCCGCAACACGCGCATGTTCAAGCAGAGCATCGCCATGATCGTCATCGTAGCTGTGATGTTCTTCCTGCATGGCACGCTGCATCTGGAAAGTTCCGTTATCGCTCTGTCGGCGGCGGCCATCATGATTCTGATTTCG
>CACXFZ010000219.1 GCA_902767025.1 uncultured Coriobacteriaceae bacterium | reverse complement strand
TCTTGGCCGTGCTCTCAAGCAGGCTCACGAAGGCCGCATGTTCATCATGAAGAACATGCTCGAGGCTATCGCCGAGCCGCGTGCCGAGCTGTCTCCCTATGCCCCGCACATCGAGACCATCAAGATTCCCGTCGACAAGATCCGCGACGTCATCGGCACCGGCGGCAAGGTCATCCGCGGCCTGCAGGAGGAGACCGGCGCCATCATCGAGATCGAGGAAGACGGCACCGTGCACATCGCCGCCGTCGAAGGACCGGCGGGCGAGGCTGCCAAGAAGGCCATCCTCGACATCGTCAAGGAGCCCGAGGTGGGCGAGGTGTTCGAAGGCGAAGTCGTGGGCATCAAGGACTTCGGCGCCTTCGTCAAGCTCACGGCGGGCAAGGACGGCCTGCTGCACATCAGCCGCATGTGCAACGGCAGGATCGGCAAGGTCGAAGACGTGCTGAACCTGGGCGATACCGTCAAGGTCGAAGTCATCGAGGTCGACGCCGCCACGGGCAAGATCAGCCTGGACCGCATCGACAAGCCGCAGGCCCCCGAGGGATCGGCTCCGTCGCGTCCGCGCGGCGGCCGTCGCGACGAGGGCGGCGAGCAGCGTTCGCACCGCAAGCCCCGCAACCGCAACCGCGACTAGGGAAGGCGGGCGACCTGCCCGGGAAACCCTGACAGCAAGAAGGCCCACTTCATCCGAGGTGGGCCTTCTTTGTTTCGGCGCCGCACGTTTGCTGTGCGTCCGGTGATTCGCTTGCAAACGAGTGGCGTTTGGCTCACGATACAATACCGTTGGCTCAGACAAGGGAGCCAGAACTTGCAACAGCAACCGTCCCCTGGAAAGAAGGAGGGCAAGATGATAAAGGTGGCAGTGTGCGGGTGCGCAGGGCGCATGGGCCAGGCGGCCGTGGGCGCCGTGCAGGCAGCCGAGGACATGGAGCTGGTGTGCGGCATCGACCCGAGCGGGCCTGCGGCCGACTACCCGGTGCATGCGAGCATCGACGAGGCGCTCGACGCGGGCGGCTTCGACGTGTTGGTGGACTTCACCCAGCCCGACGTTGTCGAGGGGACGCTGCGCAAGGCCCTGCCTGCCGGCATCGACTGCGTGGTGGGCACGACGGGCCTGACGCAGGCGAAGCTCGAAGAGCTCTCGACGCTCGCGCCCGAGGACACGTGCCTGTTCTACGCGCCCAACTTCACCACCGGTGCAGTGCTGATGATGCAGTTTGCCCAGGCGGCGGCCCCGTACTTCCCCGAAGCGGAGGTCATCGAGTACCACCACGCACGCAAGAAGGACGCCCCCAGCGGCACGGCGGTGCGCACGGCGGAGCTGATCTCGCAGGCGCGCGGGTTCGACTCCGAGGCGCCTGGCAAGGAAACGGAGAACCCGGGCATGGAGGGCGCACGAGGCGCGCTGGCATCGGGCGTGCCCGTCCATGCGGTACGCAGCATGGGCTTCGTGGCCACGCAGGAGGTCGTTTTCGGCTCGATGGGCCAGACGCTCACGATCCGCCACGATTCCTGGGACCGCGAGAGCTACATGCCTGGCGTGCTGCTGGGCATCCGCAGCGTGGGCTCGCGCAGCGGCCTGATCGTGGGCCTCGAGAACTTCATGTAGCTCATTGCCCTCTGAGCGCCTTTTATGGAATAGCGGGTGATGCACCGGTGTTGGTGCTATATTCTCGTGCAAGGACGCGGAGCAAACCGGCTCCGGGTAAACGCAGCAGCAAGGAGTAGCCAATGTCCGACCAATCCCATATGCGTTTCGGTCGTATGATTCCAGCCCTGGTCACGGCGTTCGACGATTCCAAGGCCGTCGACTTCGAGCGCATGCGCGCTCTGGCCCGCTTCCTGATGGAGGGGGGCAGCGACAGCCTGCTCGTGTGCGGCACGACTGGCGAGAGCCCCACGGTGGAAAACGACGACAAGCTGCGCCTGTTCAAGACGGTCGTCGAAGAGGCGGCGGGCAGCGTTCCCGTCATCGCCAACGTGGGAACCAACGACACCAAGCGCAGCGTCGAGTTCGGCAAGCGCGCGCTCGAAACGGGTGTGGACGGCGTCATGGCTGTGGTGCCGTATTACAACAAGCCTCCGCAAGAGGGCTTGTACCAGCATTTCAAGACGATCGCGCAAGAGCTGGGTTGTCCGGTGATCGTGTACAACATCCCCGGCCGTTGCGGCGTCAACATGGAGGCTGAAACCACGTTGCGCTTGGCGCGCGATGTGGACAACATCGTTGCAGTGAAGGAAGCTTCGGGCAACCTCGAGCAGATTCGCTGCATCATAGACGGAGCCCGCGAGTTCAGGGACGACTTCCTGGTGTTCTCGGGCGACGACGCCATGACCTACCCGGTCATGGAGGCAGGCGGGTTCGGCGTCATCTCGACGACGGGCAACGTCATGCCGAAGGAAATGAAGGAGCTGACCGTGCGGTGCGCATCGGGCGATTTCGACGGTGCGCGTGCGGTTCACGAAAAGCTGCTACCCATCATGAAGTTCCTGTTCACCACGGCAAACCCCATCCTGGTGAAGCAGGCGCTCAACCTGGTCGGCGTGCCCGTCGGCGGCGTTCGGCTGCCCTTGGTGGACGCCACCGAAGAGCAGACGCAGGAGCTGGCTCAGGTGCTGCGTCAGGTGGGTGCGCTTTCCTAAGACAGAAGGATTACGCGTAAAAGATGAAAAAGAATACTGGCGATGCCGCCTCGCAGGGCGGAAACTCGCGCGCGGACGCGTCCAATGGTAGGTCGCGCCGTCGCCGCCGTTCGCAGACGTACAAGCACGTCGACTACCAGAAGCCGGCACGGCCGTCGCTTTCCAACGAGCAAGAGCGCAGGGAGCGCAGGGAGCAGGGTGCGGCGAAGGGCTCTGCCAAGAAGGCACCTGCAGCCGATGGCGCGCAGAAGCGCAAGCGCAAGGTGGCCGCTCCCAAGCGGGACGACAAGTCGACGCTGAAGGTGATCCCGCTCGGCGGACTCGACGCCATCGGCAAGAACATGACCGTGTTCGAGTGCGGCGACGACATCATCCTCGACGATGCGGGGCTGATGTTCCCCGACGACGACCATCCCGGCGTCGATTTGATCCTGCCCGACTACACCTACCTGCTCGAGAACTCGCACAAGCTGCGCGGCATACTGATCACGCACGGCCACGAGGACCACACCGGTTCGCTGCCGTACCTGCTCAAGGACCTGGACCGCAACGTGCCCATCTACGGCACCAAGCTCACGCTGGGCCTGATCGAGGGCAAGCTGGCCGAACATCGCATCAAGGGCGTCAAGCTCGTGGAGGTCAAGCCGGGCCAGCGCCTGAAGCTGGGATGCTTCACGTGCGACTTCTTCTCGGTGAACCATTCCATCCCCGGCGCGATGGGCATCTTCTTCCAGTCGCCTGCGGGCACGGTGCTGCACACCGGCGACTTCAAGCTCGACCAGACGCCCATCGACGGCGTGTGCACCGACTTCGCCGCGCTGTCGCGCTTCGGCGAGGCTGGCGTCGATCTTATGATGAGCGACTCGACGAACGCCAACGTGCCGGCGTTCACGCCCTCCGAGGCCGAGGTCGGCCAGGCCATGCGCGAGATCATCAGCCAGGCAACCGGCCGCGTGATCATCGCGAGCTTCGCCAGCCACATCCACCGCATGCAGCAGATCTGCGACGCGGCGGTGGCGTCGGGCCGCAAGGTGGTGGTCACGGGCCGTTCGATGGTGCAGAACACCGACATCGCACGCAGGCTGGGGTACCTCAACGTGCGCGATTCGGACATCATCGACGCCTACGAGCTCAAGGGCGTATCGCCCGACAAGCTCGTGGTCATGTGCACCGGCTCGCAAGGCGAGCCGTTGTCGGCGCTTTCGCGCATCGCGAGCGGAGAGCACAAGACCATCCAGCTCGACGAAGGCGACACCGTCATCATCAGCGCCACGCCCGTTCCCGGCAACGAGAAGGCCGTCACGCGCATCATCAACCTGCTCGCCAAGGTGGGCGCCGACGTCTACGACAAGCGCCGCGCGCGCGTGCACGTGTCGGGCCATGCAGGTGCCGAGGAGCTCAAGATCGTCTTGTCGATGGTCAAGCCGCGCCACTTCATGCCCGTGCACGGCGAGGCCGAGCATCTGCGCGCCCATGCCCGCCTGGCACAGGCGACGGGCGTTCCCCGCAGCAACATCTTCGTGCTCGACAACGGCGAGAGCCTGGAAGTGAGCGCGAAGGGCGTCGTGCGCGGCGAACCCGTTCCCAGCGGCATCGTGCTCGTCGACGGATTGTCGGTGGGCGACACCAGCCAGGACGTGCTCGACGAGCGCAACGTGCTGTCCGAGCAGGGTTTTGCGGCAATTGCGGTGGCCATCGACCGTTCCTCTCGCTCGGTCGTGGGAGAAGTTGCGGTGCAGATGCACGGCATCCCCGGCAGCGACGACGAGAACCTGTGCCAGGAGGCCAAGGACACCGTGGCAAGCGCGCTGACCAAGTCGCTCGGCGACAAGGCGAAGAAGAGCGACCTCGAGAAGGCGTGCACGAAGGCCCTGCAGTCCCTGCTGTGGTCGCGGGTGAAACAACGCCCCATGATTATCGTTAACCTTCTCGTTCTCTAGCTTCCTGCTAGAGAACGAGAAGGCCGACGCTGCGGCACGCCCAGCCACCCCGCCTAGGCGCTCCAAGCCCGGCTCGCGTACATGGAGTACGCGTCGCCGGGCTTTCCCGCCTATTCGGGGTACCTGGACGTGCCTCGCTGACTCTTCGACCACCTGCATCTCGTGGCGCGCCCCGCGGGTGATGCCAGGTTGACTGCTGCTGCGGGCCCCTTCAACCTACGGGCGCGGCGACGCTTCGCTGGCCGCG
>CACXFZ010000218.1 GCA_902767025.1 uncultured Coriobacteriaceae bacterium | reverse complement strand
GAAAGCCGAAGGGAGCGGCCTTGGGGCCGTGACCGCAGGCTTGGAGCGCCAAGGCGGGGTGCCTGGGCGCGCCGCAGCGTCGGCCGTCGGACTCCATCGTCGCGCTCAGTACTGACTGAGCGCGACGATGGAGTCCGACACCGAGTTAGCGGTAGCGAGGGATATCGAATTCGCGAACAGCACGTCGTCGATGTCGTTGTCGCGTGCGAAGTCGCAGATGTTGCGCGTGGTGTAGCGGAAGTCGAAGACGTAGACGGTCTGGTAGTCGTCGACGATGTTGGGCACGAAGGCATTGCCGAACGAGTCCTTGATCACCAGGCAGGTGGGCCCGTCGGAACGCTTGGGATTGTCGATGCGGATGAAGGGCCTGTCTCCCGAGATGTAACCCAGGTACTTGCTTTCCTCGCCCCAGTCGCTCACGTCGATGATAACGTTCGCCTCGTAGACGGCCCCCGCCTCGTCTTCGTACTCCAAATCGTTGGTCGACGAGGGCACGTAGCCGAACATCGTGTCGGGATTGGCGGTCATCTCGGCGGGATATCCCAACTCCGAGCAGAACGAGCCGAGCATGTCGCCGCTTTCCAGCTTGCGCCACTTCAGCACGTCGGCGGGCTCGGTGTCGCGCGCCTTGCAGTACTCCAGGTAGGCGTAGTAGGCCCCCAACTGCGTCCAGTGGTGGTCGGTGCGGAAGAACAGGTACTCGTCGGTGTGCTTCTTGAGCTCGGGAATGATGTCGACGGCTTTTACCTTGTCGTTGAACAGGCTGGTGAAGTACTTGTTTGCCTCATCCTGCGGGCTGGCGCCAGTCGCCTCGTATTCGGCCTCGTCGAGCATGATGCCGCCCGACGTGGGGATGTTCATCACGTACACGTTCGACTGGCCGTCCAGGTCGTTGGCGATCCAGTTGATGGCGTCGGCGTAGGCCTGCGCGCCGCCTTCGTTGAAGTAGTACAGGCCATAGGCGGTGTCGCCCCGCACGAACAGGTTGCCCACCAGGTGCTGCTGCACGTCGGCCACCAGCTCTTCGGTGGACAGGCGGCTCTTGCTCGAAGCCTCCTTGCCGTCCTGCTCGCTCGACGACTCCTCCTTCTTGCCCCCTTCGCCCTCGGGCGGGATCTCGTCGGCCTGGACGCCGCCGCCCACCAGCTGCACTTCGGGCGTGATGCCGAACAGGCCCTGCAGGTTCTGGCTGAGCTTCACAAGCGCCTCGCGCGCCGGGTACGTGTCGGCAAACCACAGAGACACCCCTTCGGTGAAGCTGCCGTCCAGGAAGCTTTCAACCGTGAACTCGGGGAAGGGCTGCAGGTCGCGCTTCTCCAACTGGGAGTAGGCGGGCCGTGCCCACAGCGCGAACCCGAGCAGGCTGCCTACGAGCATGAGGGCCGCGAACAGGCACACCCCCATTGCGCGCCAGTTGTTGAGCATGCGCTTCTTGGGCGACGGGCGCCGCTTGCGTGCACCCTGCCCGCGCTGGTCTGGCCGTGCCGAGCGGGACGTGGAAGAAGCCGACCCGCCAGAGGCGCGCACCGGGCCCGCCGGCGGCGTCGTGCGCGCGGGACCCGCCGGCGGCGTCGTGCGCACCGGACGCGTGCCTGCACCGCGCACCCGCGTCGAGCGAGTGGATGCCGGGGGCCGTGTGTTTCGCTGCTCTGCCAAAGGGTCCTGCCTAGAATTGGAAGTAGATGAACGGATTGTAACTGGCGCCGGCAAGCGAGGCCACGCCCAACACGAACAGGATCGCGGGCAGCACCATGTCGGTCACCAGCAATGCGCCGAACGCCACGTTGTTGCCGCGCGCCGCCTGGATCAGGCGCTCCCGCAGGGTCTTGCCCAGGTTCGTGCACGCCACCACGCAGAAGGCGAGCAGGAAGATGTTCTGCAAAAACAGGGTCTGCACTTCAAGGCCCACCAAGGGCGTGCCGTTCAGGCCGAACATGCCACCCAGCACCAGCGAAAGCTCGCCCAGGTCCTCGAACCTGAAGATGATCCACCCGAAGAACACCACCACAAGTGCCCACACATGACCGAGCGCATCGCCCATGCGGTCACGGATGAAGAATCGCTCGACGAGCAGGAAGACCAGGTAGTACAGGCCCCACAGGATGTAGTTCCAGCTGGCACCGTGCCACAGGCCCGTGAGGAACCACACGACGGTCATGTTGCGCACGAAGAGCACCGTCGAGCAGCGGCTGCCGCCCAGCGGGATGTAGACGTAGTCGCGGAAGAAACTGGACAGGCTGATGTGCCACCTGCGCCAGAAATCCTGCACCGACTTGGCCATGTAGGGGTAGTTGAAGTTCTCCAGGTAGCGGAATCCCACCATGCGGCCCATGCCGATGGCCATGTCGGAATACGCCGAGAAGTCCAGGTAGATCTGGAACATGTAGAACACCATGCCCAGCCAGTAGCCCGCCACCGCCTGCGAGGCCAGCCCGTCACCGCCCAGCGGCAGCAGCGTGTCGGCCACGGACGCGCACGAGTTCGCGAGCACCGCCTTCTTGGCCAGACCGATGCAGAAGCGCCGCACACCCGCGTAGATGTCGGCCGGCGTGGGCATGCGGTTGTCGATCTGCTCCTGCACCGTCTCGTAGCGCACGATGGGGCCGGCGATGCATTGATGGAACAGCGACGAGTACAGCAGGAGCTTCCAGAACGTCGGCTGGGCAGCCACCTGGCCGCGGTAGACGTCGCACACGTACGAGATGAGCTGGAAGGTGTAGAACGAGATGCCGATGGGCAGCACCACCTGCGGCACCACCTCGGGCACGCCGAACAGCGCCTGAGTGTTCTCCATGATGAAGCCCCAGTACTTGAAGTACGCGAGCAGTCCCAGCAGGACCACGCACTCGCCCACCAGGAACAGCCGCTTGCTCGCACGGCTGGGCGCAGACTCGATGCGCAGGGCGAAAAACCAGCTGGCCAGGGTCTCGCCCACCAACAGCAGCACGTAGCGCGGGCCGCCCCAGGCGTAGAAGATCAGCGAGGATGCCAGCAAGACGGGGTTCTTGTAGCGCTGGGGCACCAACGCGTACACAGCCAGGTGCACGGCAAGAAAGCCAAAAAGGAATACCAAGCTGGAAAAGACCACTGAAGACGCCTGCCCCTTTCGTAGTACGTTATGCGTCAACAATCATCGCTCGTCTATGCGGCGGCACCGAAAGCATAGCGGTCCGCCTGGGGAAACTATACCAAACCACCGCCCCCAGGGCGATGTCCGCAAGCACTTACGGCGTTTTTTTACACTCTTAGCAGAAATGTGTTTTCCCTGCTCAAGATGGAGTATCATACAGGTTTGGTTGAAAGGGATTGGGTTCCCTTGGGCCAACGACCACAGAACGAGGGACTCGCGATACACCATGGCAGCGGCACGCGGCCGATACATACCTGCTCTTGACGGCTTGCGCGCGTTTGCAGTGCTTTCGGTCATCGCCTACCACATGGGCTTCACCTGGGCCCAAGGCGGCTTGCTGGGCGTGACGGTGTTCTTCGTGCTGTCCGGCTACCTGATCACCGGCCTGCTCATCCTGGAATTCCGCAGCACGGGCAGGATCGACCTGCCGCAGTTCTGGCTCAGACGCGTGCGCAGGCTGGTTCCGGCCATCATCACCGTCATCGTGGCAACCGCCGCGCTGTGCACGCTGTTCAACCACGCCCTGCTGACGAAGATGCGGCCCGACATCATCCCGTCGCTGTTCTTCTTCAGCAACTGGTGGCAGATCTTCCACGACATATCGTACTTCGAGGCGCTGGGCGCGCCTTCCCCGCTGCAGCACTTCTGGTCGCTGGCCATCGAGGAGCAGTTCTACCTGATCTGGCCCGTGCTCCTGCTGGGCCTGTTCAAGGCGGGCACCCCCGAAAAGCCCCTGCGCCGCGGCATCCTGGTGCTCGCGCTGATATCGGTGGTCGAGATGGCGCTGCTGTACAGCCCAGAGGCCGACCCCAGCCGCATGTACTACGGCACCGACACGCGCGCGTTCAGCCTGCTTATAGGCGCCTGGCTGGCCTTCCAGTGGCCTGCAGGGCTGCTGGGCGACGACGCCGGAGCGGAACTGCCGCGCCAGACCAAGATGATCTTCGACGGCATCGGCATAGCCGCCTTCGTCGGATTGGTGCTGATGGTGGGGCTGACCAACGGCTTCGCGCCGTTTTTGTACCGCGGCGGGCTGCTGCTGTGCTCGGTGCTCACGGCCATCATGATCGCGGTGATCGCGCACCCGATGAGCATGTTCGGCAAGCTGTGGGCGAGCAAGCCCCTGGTATGGATCGGCAAACGCAGCTACGGCATGTACCTGTGGCACTACCCCATCCTGCTGCTGATGACCGACCGCAATTCGACGTCGGGACCGATTTGGTGGTGGTGCCTGCTCGAGCTGGCCATCATCTTCGCCGTGTCCGCCGCCTCGTACACCTTCATCGAGAACCCCGTGCGCACCGGCAAGCTGGGCGCGTGGATTGCAAGCGTGCGCGCCGGCGAGCAGAGCGTCGGCGGCTGGGTGCGCGGCCACCTGATCCCGGTGATCGGAGCCGGCGCGCTGACACTCACGTGCATCCTGGGCGTGGCGCTGGTGCCGCCCGAGTCCGCCGTGGGCAACGCGGAGATCCTGAAGGAAGCCGAAGAGGTGAACCAGGAGGAAAAACAGGAGCAGGCCGTCGAGGACGCGTCGCAGGTGCCCGAGGGCAAGTACAACATCGTGCTCATCGGGGACTCGATCGCCGTCGGCATAGAAGGCGACTTCGACCTGCGCTTCCCCCAGGGCCTGATCGACGGCCAGGTGAGCCGCCAGATGACCGAGGCACAGCAAGTCTACGACTACTACAACGAGCAGGACGTCATCGGCAAGGTCGTGGTCTTCGCTCTGGGCACCAACGGCGTCATCACCGACGACATGATCGACGACCTGGTCGCCGACGTGGGCAGCGAGAAAAAGATTTACTTCGTCAACACGCGCAGCCCGCACACCGACATCGTGCCCACCGTCAATGCGGCGCTGGACCGTGCGGCCGAGCTGTACGACAACGTGGAGGTCATCGACTGGTACGGCGAGAGCGCTGGACACGACGAGTGGTTCTACGGCGACGGCATCCATCCCTCGCCCGAAGGCGCCGAAATCTACTGCGAGATGATCCGCGAGGCCATCGGGTTCCCGAAGGTCTACGACAAGGACACCGATCCCAACTACATGGATTCGTTCCAGCCCGGCGTCGACACGTCCACACTGGGCAGCGGGTCGGACGCGTCGGGCGATGGCGCCTACAGTGATGGAAGCACCGCCACTTACGACGACGAGACCTCGGCCACCTACACCGACAACACCTACGCAAACGCGAACTAGCCAACAGCCCCGCAGAGCAGCGACAGGCCTCCTGCCAATCCCGTCAGCCTTGCGATTGCCGTTCAGTGGCGCCCGAGAAGGCGGATGCCCACTCGCTTGCAGCGGGGAACGACGCGCCGAAGCAACCCATATACCCTCACGGAAGTCCGAAGCCTTTTCTCCAGGAAAACGATACGGACTTGTTCGCGACAGCGCCGCAAGCCATTTGGATGGAATCCGCAGGCATAACCCCAGATGAAGCATCAAAAACAGAAGTCAAGGCGGCCAACGGTGTCATGATCTAGGTTATGGACCGCCGAGAGGGGCGTCAGCATGTGGTTGGGCGGTATGTACGACACCGGAGTCTCGAAGCGCCTGCATGCGGCGTTCGGGATACTCGCGGGAGTGCAGCAGCCCGGCGACATCGGCAGTACCGGCCGCTACTTCGCAGCCGACATCTGCGACCCGCGCTTCGAGTTCGTGGACGGCGCCATCCGCGTCAACCCCGAGGGCCACGAGCACGGCCTGGGCTGCGACCTCGACATGCAGGTCCTCGAGCAGCTCGCCATCGACCACTGGACCCTGGCCTAACCCCGCCCG
>CACXFZ010000217.1 GCA_902767025.1 uncultured Coriobacteriaceae bacterium | reverse complement strand
CGGTTATGCAGGCACGGTGACCAAGAGCTTCAAGATCGTGAAGAAGTCTACAACGCCCTCGTCAGGTTCGGGTGGTTCGGGAACTAGCGGAAGCTCCGCATCCAAGAAAGCCGTCACATGGACACGCTTGTATGGCGACACTGCCTACGACACGATGAAGTCCATCGTTAAGACGGGCTTCTCGAAATCCGACACCGTCATTGTGGCCAACTTCGATGGCTACTGGGATGCGCTAAGCGCCAGCAGCTTGGCGGGCAAGCACAACGCCCCGATCCTGCTCACGGGGAAGAGCAGCCTGTCGTCGGCGTGCCGCAGCGAAATCGAGAGGCTTGGCGCCAAGAAGGTCTACATTGTGGGTGGCACCTCGGTGGTATCGAGCCGCGTCGAAAGCCAGATCCGCAACATTGCGTGCGTAACGAGCGTGACGCGCAAATCCGGCGACGATGCCCAGAAGACGGCCGTTGCCGTGGCGAGAGAAGTGGGATCTGCGGCGTCGTCCACGGCTGTGGTGGCGACGTCGAAGGGCTACTGGGACGCGCTGGCGGCCAGCCCCTATGCCTACGCGAAGAAGGCCCCCATCTATCTGACCGAGGCCAACGGCACCATTCGCACCGATGTGGTGACGAAGATGCGCAATGCTGGTGTGAAGAAGGTCGTCATCATCGGCGGCACGGCAGCTGTGAACACGACGACGGAACGCAGGCTTTCTTCTGCGGGCATCTCGGTGGTGCGTTGCGGCGGAACGGATGCCATCCAGACGAGCGCGCTCTTTGCCGAATGGGCCCTGAAGCAGGGTATGAAGGCGAACAAGATGGGCGTTGCCACGGTGAACGGCCACTGGGATGCGTTGACGGGTGGGCCGCTGTGCGGGAAGAACAACGCAGTGCTTGTGCTTGCCAGCAGTGGAGACAATAGTGCCATCACGCGTGTGGCAGGCGCCAACAAGTCCAAGATGACCCAGGGCTACGTCTTCGGGGGCGAAAGCGCAGTGAGCAAACGTTCGTTCACTGCATGTCAGAACGCCACACGCTAGAACTGCTGAACAACGTCGTGGTTGGCAGACTTTCTTGCCAATCTCACGATTCACGCCTCGTTGCACGAAAACGCCCGCCGGAAATGGCGGGCGTTTTCGCTCGAGGGGCTGTGGGTGGCGCTTAGCTGTTCGCGATCGTGTCGCCCACGGCGCCGCCAGTGATGTTCTGCCAGACCTCGGGGATGGTGGTGCCCATATCGCTGCCGATGAAGGTGCTGAACTGGCCGGAAGCCACCGTTTCCTGCGGGAACATGATGAAGCTGTAGTAGCCCTGGCCGTCGTCTTCGCTCGGCTGCACCATCACCAGGTACTCGCTCATCGACGGGCCATGCACCACGGCGAGGGCGCTTGTCCCGTCGTCGGTGAACGTCGCGTCTTCCACGACGACCTGGCCCATCTGGTTCAGGGCATCGCGTGCCGAGCTGAATCCCTTGACGACGAGCACGTGGTAGGCGTCCAGGCCGGCGCCGCCCAGGTCGCCCTTCGCGATCTGCTCGTCGGTGAGGATGCTGCCCGTGCCGATCATGCCGTAGTAGGTGCCGTCGGATTCGCGCACCCACGTGTTGACGTCCGGATACCACTGGTAGCCCAGCTTCTGCAGCATCGTCTCCAGCTGCCAGCCCTTGAGCTCGGTCAGGGCGTAGAGCGTGGGCTGGTCGCCGTTGGCCGTGCATTCCGCCGCCCAGGTGTCGAAGGCTTCGCCGCCCGTGTAGTCGGACGGAGCAGCAGGGCTTCCCATTTCGTCGGACGGGTCGCTGTCGAGGTCCGTTGAGCTTTCAAGCTGGTTGAGCTCCTGCTTGAGGTCGTCGATTTCCTGCTGCAGCTGGCCCGTCTCGTCCGTTTCCGCGATTTTTTCCATTTCCTCGATGAACGCATCGGGGTTGTTCACGGCTTGCGTGACCATCACGCCGAAGATCGCAGCCAGGGCGATGGTGCCGATCAGGGCCAGGATGGACAGGATCAAACCGATGATGCCGGTGATGCGCCCGCCCTTGGCCTTTCCGTTGTCGGGCTCGATGGCCAGTGCCTTCTTGCCCTTGCTCATGCCCAGGATGCCCAGTACGATGCCGGCGATGGCGGCGATGATCGTCCATCCGAAGAAGACGGCGAGCACGATGGACAGGATGCCCAGCACCAGCGGGACGACGCCGATATCGGAGCCCTGCTGCTCGCTGGGCGTCATCGGGCGTCCCGACGCGTAGTCGGCCTGGTAGCCCGCGGGGTTCTGGGGCTGCGCGTAGCCCGATTCGGCCTGCGTGCCCGCGTAGTTCGATGCCGCGGCGGCGACGGCGGTGGCACTGGCTTGCACGCCGGCGTCTTGGGCGGCCTCGGCGGGCTGCTGCGTGTTCATCGGGAAGGTGGGCTCGGAAGCGGCGGTTTGCGTGAACACGCTTTCGGGCTCCGGTGATGGCGTCGAATCGGTGTCTTCGACGGGTGCGCCACACGAGTTGCAGACGGCGGCATCGTCATCGAGTGGCTGGTTGCAGTATTTACAGTACATGAAACCCCTTTCTTCTCCTGTGTTGCCTGTACTTTGCAAGACGATAGTATATGCCACTCTTCGCGCCGTACGGGTGCCATAGATGCCCCTGTGGGCAAACCGTCATGAGCCCTCCTGTGCATCGTGTGCGCGCTGTGTGGCATTGCGCTGCAGCAAGGCGCAACAGCGCGGTGCATCATTTAGAATGGAGCCATGTTCATAGACAAAGTGCATATCCACGTGAAGGCGGGCGACGGCGGTGCGGGCTGCATGAGCTTTCGCCGCGAGGCCCATGTGCCCAAGGGCGGACCCGACGGCGGCGACGGCGGCCGCGGGGGCAACGTCGTGGTGCAGGCCGACGGCAGCGTTTCCAGCCTGATCGACTACCGCTTCAAGCACCACTTCAAGGCGCAGCGCGGCACCCACGGCAAGGGCAGCAAGATGCGCGGTGCCGACGGGGAGGATCTGATCCTGCGCGTGCCGGTGGGTACCATCGTGCGCGAGTACTCCGAGGAAACCAAGGACGTGGGCGAGACCATCGCCGACCTGGTGCGCGATGGCGATGCCGTCGTCGTCGCCCAGGGCGGTGTAGGCGGGCGCGGCAACACGCATTTCGTCACGCCGACGCGCCGTGCCCCGGCGTTCGCCGAGCTGGGCGAGCCTGCCCACGAGGGCTGGATCGAGCTGGAAATGAAGCTGATGGCCGATGCCGCGCTGGTGGGCATGCCCAGCGTGGGCAAGAGCAGCTTGATCGCGCGCATGAGCGCCGCCCGCCCCAAGATCGCCGACTATCCCTTCACCACGCTCGCCCCCAACCTGGGCGTGGTCAGAAGCGACGAATACGACTACGTCATCGCCGACGTGCCGGGCCTGATCGAAGGTGCTGCCGAAGGCAAGGGCCTGGGACACGAGTTCCTGCGCCATGTCGAGCGCACCGCGATCATCGTGCACGTGGTCGATATGACCGGCGGGTTCGAGGGGCGCGACCCGGTGGAGGACTACCGCATCATCAACCGCGAGCTCGAGCTGTACGCCGCCGAGTTCGCCGAGCGCCCGCGCATCGTCGTGGCGAACAAGGCCGACTCCCCGGATGTGGAGGAGGCCATCGAGCGCCTGGCCGCCGAAGTGCGCGCGCATTCGATCGAGGCTGCCGGCGGCAACGAGTTCGCGCCCAGCCCCATCGACCCGAAGCTGTTCGTGACCAGCGCGGTCACGGGCCAGGGCATCGAGGCCCTGAAGGCGGCGGTGGGCACGCGCGTGCACGAGCTGCGCGAAGCTGCGCGCGAGGCCGATGCCGCCATCCCGCACTACGACCACGTGTGGGAGCGCAACCGCCAGCAGCGCGACAAGCGCTTCGACGTCGAAAAGCTCAGCGAGGGCGTGTACCGCGTGGTGGGCACCCAGGTGGAGCGCATGGTCGTGCAAACCGACTGGGAAAACGAGGAAGCGCTCGCGTTCCTGCAGCACCGCCTCAAGCGCATCGGCGTCGAGAAGGCGCTGGAAGCCGCGGGGGCGCGCGACGGAGACGAAATCAGGATCG
>CACXFZ010000216.1 GCA_902767025.1 uncultured Coriobacteriaceae bacterium | reverse complement strand
ATCGACGCGAAGTTCAACGCCGTTGCCGACGACATCTCCCGACGCCATGCGGCAGGCCAGCCGTGCCTGGTGGGCACGGTCACCATCGAAAGCTCCGAGAGGTTGAGCCGCCTGCTGGACAAGCGCGGCATCCCGCACGAGACCCTCAACGCCAAGCACCACGAGCGCGAGGCGCACATCGTCGCGCAGGCCGGGCGCGTGGGCGCCGTGACCATCGCCACCAACATGGCCGGCCGCGGTACCGACATCCTGCTCGGCGGCAATCCCGAGGGCCTGGCCGATGCGCTGCTCTACGAGCGCGGCTACAACCCGGCCCTGGAAGAGGGCACGGAAGTGGAGGAGGGCCAGGCGCCGGCTCCCACCGCGCAGATGCGCGCGGATGCGCTGGAGGAAGCGCGCCAGATCACGTCGGTCGAGCACGACCAGGTGGTGCAGGCGGGCGGCTTGTGCGTCATCGGCACCGAGCGCCACGAAAGCCGGCGAATCGACAACCAGCTGCGCGGCCGTTCCGGCCGTCAGGGCGACCCGGGCTACACGCAGTTCTACCTGAGCCTGGAGGACGACCTGATGCGCCTGTTCGGCGGCGACCGCATGGACCGCGTGGGCGCGATGATGGAGCGCACCGACATGCCCGAGGACATGCCCATCCAGGCGTCGATGGTGTCCAAAGCCATCGAAAGCGCCCAGCACCAGGTGGAGACCATCAACTTCGCAGCCCGCAAGAACGTGTTGGAATACGACGACGTCATGAACCTGCAGCGCAAGGCCATCTACGAAGAGCGCAACGCCATCCTGGATGGCAAGGACCTGTCCGAGCGCATCCCCGAGATCGCGCACGACTGCGCCGAGGCCGTTGTGAGCCAGAGCTGCCCCGACCGCGCACCCAGCGACGACTGGGACAAGCACGAGGTCGAGCGCTGGGTCGCCGAGATGACCGGCAGGGACACGTTCTCGGTCGACGGCGTGGACCACGACGACGATCCCGCCATCCTGGTCGATGCGATCGTCGACGAGCTGATGGACGTGTACGCCACCAAGCACGAGACGCTGGGCGACGAGCTGATGAAGAGCCTGGAGGCCCAGGTGATGCTGCGCATCATCGACACGCGGTGGATGAACCACCTGCAGGACATGGACTACCTGAAGGTGGGCATCGGCCTGCGCGCCTTCGGCCAGCGCGATCCGTTGGTCGAGTACCGCAGCGAGGCGCACGCCGCGTTCGGCGAGATGACCAGTGGCATGTACGAGCAGTTCCTGCGCACCTTGCTGCGCCTGCAGGTTGCCCAGCAGCAGCCGGTGCAGGTCCAGCAGCAAAACGCGCTCAGCGGCTCGGTGAACTACTCGTCTCCCGAGGCCGCGCTCGAAGGCAGCAACCAGTCCGCCGGCGCGCGCATGGCGGTGGCCGCCCAGCAGGCGGAAGGCATGCCGGCCCCGGCGCCGAAGCCGGCGGAAACGGTGCGCGCCCAGACCTTCGTCAAGGACAAGAGCGACCCCTATGCCAACGTGGGGCGCAACGAGCCGTGCCCCTGCGGCTCGGGCAAGAAGTTCAAGCACTGCCACGGCAAGGCCGGCGCCGGCGCACTTTGAGATGGGCACGACGCCCCGGTGCCGCGCTGAGGCCCGGGGTGTCGTTTTCTTCCGCAGCTGCACAGGGCCCGTTCGGGCTCGGCGGCGACGTGGGGGAGACCTTGTCTTTCCACCATTGCGCGAAGCCGCCACGCTGCGGGATCCCGTCGAAGTGTAGGACCGCTGACCTTTGTGTGCCATGAGTGAGATACGAGACATAGACCAGGCTGCCGAGCGGCTCGAGGCCGCCCGCGGCTTTCTGCATATAGAGCAGCGCACCGCGCAGCTGGCCGAGCTGGACAAGCAGGCCACGAAGCCGGGCTTCTGGGACGACGCGGAAAATGCCGCCGCCGTGACCAAGCAGGCCAGCGCGATACGCGAAGTGCTCAACGACTTCGACGCCGCCACCCGTCTGCTCGAGGACGCGCGCACGGCGGCCGACCTGGCCGAAGACGACCCGGATTTCGAGCAGGAGGCGCTGCAGTGCCTCGATCGCCTGCAGCAGATGAACGACCGCTTCGAGATCGAGTCGTGGTTCGCCGGGGAGTTCGACGAAGGCGACTGCATCGTCAGCATCAACCCCGGCTCCGGTGGCCTGGAGGCCCAGGACTGGACCGAGATGCTGTTCCGCATGTACAAAGCGTACGCGGAGAGCAAGGGGTGGGCCACCACGGTGCTCGACTGGGTGCCGTCTCCGGTCATCGGCGTGGAGCATGCGAGCCTGCAGATCGAGGGCCGTTTCGCGTTCGGGATGCTCAAAAGCGAGGCCGGCGTGCACCGGCTCGTGCGCATCTCTCCCACCGACAAGGACCAGCGGCGCCACACGACCTTCGCGGGCGTGGAAGTGGTGCCGGTGCTTCCCGACACGGTCGAGGTGAACCTGGACCCCGAAGACGTGCAGGTGGACGTGTACCGCTCGAGTGGGCCGGGCGGCCAGGGCGTGAACACCACCGACTCGGCGGTGCGCCTGAACCACAAGCCCACGGGAATAGTGGTCACCTGCCAGAACGAGCGCTCACAGCTGCAGAACAAGGACGTGGCGTTCCGCATCCTGCGCGCCAAGCTCTACGAGTTGGAGCAGCGCAAGCGCGAAGAGGAGCTGGCGGCGCTTACGGGCACGAAGCTGGACAATTCGTTCGGCAGCCAGATCCGCAACTACGTGCT
>CACXFZ010000215.1 GCA_902767025.1 uncultured Coriobacteriaceae bacterium | reverse complement strand
CCCATAGCAGGCCGCGATGGCCAGCAGCGCCGCCGCGGCGTAGGCCAGCGCCTGCACGCGCTTTGCCAGGGCGAATATGTAGAGCGCCAGCAGCACGGCCAGGCCCAGGATGGCCGCCTTGCCCACGTCGGCGCGGTTTCGGGCGCGCGCACTCATGACCGTGGCGCCCTCGATGCCGATGAACACCCACATGACGAGCACGAGGCACCCGATCACCTGGTCCGGAACGCTGCCCAACTCGAACGCGACCCCGCCAAGGGGGACGCCCTGCCCCGACATCACGGCGGCGTTGTACACGTTTCCCCAGAAATCGGCGGTGAACACGCCCGCCTGGAAGAAGGCGGCCATGAAGCCGATGAACAGGAGCAGCGCGACGATCTTCACGACCATGACCACGGCGTTGACGAACGCAGCGCTTTCGACGCCGCGGATGACCAGGAAGGTGATCGCCCAGTTGAACACCGATATGAGCACGATGACCACGACGTTGGGCCTTCCCACGTCGTCGGCGAACAGGTCGGGTGCAAGCAGCCCCAGGGAAAGCATGACCATGATGGCGAACCCGATGGAGCCCAGCCAGGCGGAAAGCCAGTAGCCCCAGCCCGACAGGAAGCCCGCGAAGGGACCGAAACCTTCGGCTCCGTATTCGAAGATGCCCTCGAGGTCGGGGCGCTTGGCTCCCAGGTTGGCAAGCGAGAGCGCGAACGTGGCAAAGCCCACACCGCATATCGCCCAGGCGATGAGCGCCGCACCCGGAGACGACACGAACGCCATCTGGCCCGCCAGCGCGAATATGCCCGAGCCGATGCACGAGCTCACCACCAATCCGATGAGCCCGAACAACCCGATGCCTGTTGCCTGCTTCGCCATGTACCTCCTTGCCTTGCAGCAACCAGTGTACCCGTGCTGCCCGGCAAAGGATAGGTGCGCAGCGGTCTTCGCGCGAGTTGGCGAAAAGGCGGCTATTCGGGGACGATCTCCTCGACGAACCAGGCGGGTTGCTCGTGGTACAGAAACGTGGTGCGGCCCTTCACGCGCACCAGGTAGCGCATGCCTTGCCCACCCACCTTCAGGCTGGCGGCGCGGCGCTGCTCGATCACGGCGTCGATGGGGAAACGACGCCCGTCTTCCCAGACGATCTCGAGCGGCGTGATACGGCCTTCGGTGTCGAACTCGGCCACCACGTCCACGTAGGTCTTCTTGCGCGATTGGATGCCCTCGACCATGCGCGCCTACCTGAAGAAGCTTTCCGGATGCACGATGTTGTCGTCCTTGATGTCCACCTGCGCGAGCGCGGGATCGCACAGCTCGGTGCCGCGCACGACGATCTTGTTGCCGAACCTGCTGCGCAGCTCGTCGATGGCCTGGTCGAGCCGCTCGAGGTTGGTGCGCCGCGGCACGGGGTCGAACAGCTGGAACTGCCAGGTGCTCGATTCGGGGACCAGGCCCGACGCGCGCACGTGCAGGCCGCGCAGCGCATGGTCGTCGTCGATGGGCTGGAAGGACAGAAGCAGGAGCCAGGCCACCTGGGCCACCTCGGAGGTTATGTTGGTGGGAAGCTGCAACGTGGTCTGCCTGCTGCAAAACGACAGGTCGTGGGCGCGCCGCGCCCCCACGCACACCGTGCGCGCCCGGGCACGCCCTTCGCGCAGGCGCTGCGCCACGCTTTCGGCCAACAGCCAGATGAGCGCACGGGCGTCGCGGCGCGTGGTGATGTCGTGCGGGGAGGTCAGGCCGTTGCCGTAGCTTTTGACCAGCCGGTCCACGTCGCCGGCCTGCACATCGTAGGGGCGCACGGGGGTGGCGTCGTTGCCCAGCGAGAAGGTCTTCAGCACCAGCCCCGGTTTGCCCAGCCTGCGCTGCAGCAGCGCGTCGGAGGCGTGCGCGAGCTGGCCGATGCGCCAGATGCCCCGCTGCTGCAGCTTGCGCTCGGTCGCCGGCCCCACGTAGAGCAGATCGCGCACGGGCGCCTCCCACACCAGCTGCCGGTAGTTGCCCGGCGTGACGAACGTGATGGCGTCGGGCTTCTTGTAGTCACTGCCGAACTTGGCGAAGATCTTGTTCCACGACACTCCGATCGAGACGGTGATGCCCAGCTCGGCCTTCACGCGCTCGCTGATCTCGTGGGCGATCAGCGTGGCGGCGCGCCGAGAATCGCCCGACCAGGGCCGCGACGGGCAGCCGCTCCACAGCCCCAGCGTTCCCGTGATGTCGATCCATGCCTCGTCGGGGCCGAACGGCTCCACCAGGTCGCTGTAGTCGTAGTAGATGCGCCGCGCCAGACGCGACACCTTCAGGTACAGCTGGTAGTTGGGCGGGACCACCACCAGGCCCGGGCACTTGCGCCGCGCCTCGACCAGCGTTTCGGCGGTCTTGATGCCCCACTGCTTGGCGATTTGGTTCTTGGCGAGCACGATGCCGTGACGGGCCTCCTCGTTGCCGCCCACTACCACCGGCTTGTCGCGGATTTCGGGGTTTTCCTGGCACTCCACATTCGCATAGAAGCAGTTCATGTCGGAATGGAGGATCATGCGCCGCGGCTGAACCGGCGGCAGCGCGCCTGTGGCCATGAGCTCCTCCTTGCCTCTAGGATACGAACGGATGTTCGCCTATTGTAGAGAACCAAGGCGGCTTTGTACAGACCTCTCTTGCCCCTGCGCCGGGCGATGTGTCAGTGCCTGCGCGAGCGCCCGAGCAAACGGTAGGCGACGTACAGGACGACCAGCAGCAAGAACGCCCCGCCCGCGGGCAGCACCCAGGGATAGCGGTCCAGGAAGCTGGGGGCCCCGCGCGACCCGCCTTGCTCCTGCCCGGCTTGGCGCTTGGCGTAGTTGGCCGCCTCGGCAGCGCGCATCTCCTCGTCGGTCATGGGCACGAGCTTGCCGAAGAGCACGACGCGCTCGAAGGTGGTGGCGTCCTCGCAGGTGGAAAGCGCGATGATGGAATCGCCCGCCGCGATGTCGACGTCGCGCTTCTGCACCGAGCGCTCCATGACGTTTTCGACCAGCCCGGGCAGCTGCTCGTCGGTCACGCGCCCGGAATCCTGGTAGACCACGTCGTCGCGCCCGTCCACCGCGATGCAGGCGAAGGGCTCGATGGCAAACGCGCGGTCGGCCAGCCACAGGATGCCGGTGCGGTGCGCGTCGAAGTAGGCCTTGTCGCGGAACTCCATCACGTCGGAGAACATCGCGCCGCCTTCGATGTGATGGCCGTAGACCATGTTGTACGGGTCGCTGAAATCGGGGGAATTGAGCGCGCTCAGGTAGATGGCGCCCGCCAGCGAGAACTCGCCTTCCACGCTCTTGTTCAGGTACTCGGAGTCGGTTGCACCCTGCACCACGGGATAGTCGATGTGGGTGTCGTCGACGGTCAGCCACGCGCGCACGTCGGGGTTGAGCCCCATCAGCTCGGACAGCGTGGGCTCGTGGCCGTCGGGCTTGTACATGGCCAGCTCGTCGGAGAGGAACGAGCCGTCGAGCAGCGACGAGGTGTACCACATCGAATAGGCGGAATACAGGGCCAGCAGCAGGAACAGAAGCAGCGCGATGAAGTTGACCACGCGGTCGGTGATGCGCACGAAGGTCCGAAGGGGTCGTTGGGGCTGCTCGCTCATCGGCGCGCCCTAGATGTCGGTTCGGCGAAGGGCGCTGATGACCTTGCCCCTCAGCTCGTCTTGCCGCACGGGACCGAAGTAGCGGCTGTCCCGCGCCGTCTCGCGGTGGTCGCCCAGCAGGAAGTACTCGCCGGCCCCCAGTGTGATCGGGTAGCGCACGGCATCTTGGAAGGCTTCCGTCTCGAAGTAGATTTCGGTCTCCACCACTTCCTTGCCGTCGATGCTCACCGTCTTGGACTCGGTGATCTCGATCGTGTCGCCGGGCATGCCGATGATGCGCCCCACGTACTGGCCGCCGTCGCGCTCGATGACGACCACGTCGTTGCGCACGTAGGAATCCTGCAAGCGGTAGTACAGCAGCAGGTCGCCCGCCGCGAACTTGGGCTGCATGTCGCCGCCCTTCATCGGCGTCAGGCCGAACACCACGCCGAAGAGCACGAACACGACCGCCGCCAGCACGGCCACCTTGCGCAGCAGCGCGTACAGGGCGCGCCGGTCGGCCAGGCGGACGCGCCGGGCGCGGATGGCTGCCTCGGGGGTGAGTTCGGCGTTGCGGCGTGTTTCCCTAGTGCGCTTCATCGGCCGTCTGATGCGCCAGCTCCTGCGCCAGGAACACGGCTTCGTATTCCTTGTGCAGCGCTTCGATCTGCTTCCACACGTCTGCCTCGTCGACGCCGCCGACGAGCTTCTTGCGGAAACGCATGCCCTCGATGTAATGGGCGATGTCTTCCATGGTGCGACAATGCTGGCTTGTCTGGGGCATGGGCGCCTCCTTGCAGGCAAATGGCCGTATGCCAGGCTGCAGCAACCGCTAACGGCGGCAACCGTCGTGCGATTCCCTTCTGCGCCGGCGCTTGCATGCTACCACGACCAGGGACCCGGCAAGCACGGCAACCGATGCCAAGGGGACGAAGGAAAGCGGATCGCCCGTCTTGGGCATGAGCTTCGCGATAACCCGGTTGGCCGGGGCTGTGGGCACGGGGCTGGTTTCGGGTGTGTGCGTGTTGACGACGACGAAGCCGTGCTCCGCGTCGCCCGACACCTCGAACGCGTAGGTTTGCCTGCCGTCCTCGCCCGCAATGACCGCCGTGGCCTGCTCGTCGATCGAATACGCGATAAGGCCTCCGTTGACGTTGTGCTTGGGCAGGACGATTTCGCCCACCCAAGTGTTGCCGTCGGTGGCATCCCATTCGGTGATGACAAGGGTCCTGCCATCCCACACGCCGTCTTCCAGAATCTTCAGGGTGATGCTTTCGGGGCGGATGCCGTCCGCGTTGCCCGCGTCGTGCCAATCCACCCGCACATGCAGCGTGGTTGTGTCGGGGTCGGGATGCGGCTCGGTATAGGTGTTCGCGAACACCAGCGGCTTGTCGCCCGTGGTGTACACCGAGCCGTCTTTGAAAACGGCCCGCGTGCACGTCAGGCCTCCCTTGCCGTCTTCGCGCACGGTGTAAACCACGTCGAACACGGCATCGTCGTAGGAGTACCCCGCGATGCGGTCGTCGCGTTCGCGCACGGTGTAGTGGTACTCGCCCGGATCGGTGAACTCGATGTCGCCGATCTCCACCTCGTCCCTGCCGTTCACGGTCACGTAGGCCGCGCCGTCGACGATGACCACGGAGCTCGATGCCGGCGTGGGCAAGGGGCTCGCCGGGTCGGTGGGCCGCATGACGAACACGAACTGCGATGCAACGGCGGGCGCGTCGCCTTCGATGGCCTTGCCCACCCTCACCGGCGGGTCGCCGATGACGCTGCGCTTGGCATGGTAGGTGTTGTCGAAGGAGATGGCGGCGGGCTTGGAATAGGTGCTCTGCGTGTCGTAGACCCGAAACGGCGTGACCTCCACCTGGCCGTAGTTCAGGTAGGTCTCGAACTCGACTACGTAGACCTTGGTCGAATAGCTTACGCCCTCTGCGGTACCCGCGCGCTCGGCCACCGTGTAGCGGAAGGTGCCAATGGGCTGGTCTTTCAGGTTGAAGTCGAACACGATCGTGCCCAGGGTCTTGTGCGTCGACAGGGCAACCGACTGCTCGGCTCCGTTGACGGGAGCAGGAGCGCCATCTTGCGGAGTGACGGCAACCGCGAAGGTTTCGTCGGGCGCATGGGCGCCGGTGTAGGAAACCTGTACGTCAAGCGTGGCGTGATCCGCTGGCGTGCCGTCGGAGGCCGCGCTGGCCAAAGGCGGCGCGAAGGTGCTCGCGCACAGGGCCAGCAGTATGACAAGCACACTGGCGAAACCCCACGTCAAGCTCGCGGTATGTCTACGTTTGCACATCACGCGTTGACAGCGCTTCCTGCTCCCTGTTGGGTTCTTCGTCAAGGCTCGCGCACAGCCGTCCAGGCGCCGCCCTCAGGCGAGCTCATGACCTGTTCGGCTCGGCTTGGTTCGAGCCTGCGTCGTCTATTCGTCGTTCGGCGAACCCTGCATTACACCTCGTCGTCGAAGCGGTTGCTGCGCTTGCGCAGCACCACGACGATCGCCACCAGGGCCAGCGCACCCATGATCCAGAACGGCTTGTAGTTCAGGAAGATGCCCGTGGGGATGGTGCCCGTGCGGGTGTTGGTGACTGCGGCGTCATCCTTGTTCTCGACGTTGAAGTCCTTGAGGAAGGTGTAGGTGTCGTTCGCGTAGGTGGTCACGTAGCCGTCCTTGTTGGCGTCGGATTCCACAACCTGGTAGCTCACGCCCTCGGGGATGCCGATGAACTTGTACTTGTCCAGGTGGCTGTAGGTCAGGTCCTGGCCGGTGTAGTCCGCATAGGTCGGGTTGGGCAGGTCGACGCCGTTCTCCTGGATCTTGGCGTACTGGACGGTAACGCCAGTCGGCAGGCCGGTGAAGACGACGTTGATGTTCCACACGGACTGCTTGTCGCCCTGGTTGCCGTCGATGATCTTCCGGGCGGTCATGGTGTTGGTCTTGATCTGGTTGATGTACTGGTTCGACTTGGTGTAGTCGCCGCTGCCGCTGGGGTCGCCGTTGGCATAGGGGCCGGTGTAGCCGTCGGGATCGTACGTCTGCTTGACGGCACCGGTCACCGTGCCGTCATAGGACACGTAACCCTGGATCTGCAGCGTACCGGCGTTGTCGACAACGTACACGTCGATGGTGCGGGTACGGGTCTTTTCGGCACCGTCGGGAGCCATCACGTCGTAGAACACGCTGCCGACGCCTTCTGCGTTGGCGTTCGCCTCGGTCAGGATGTAGCGGAAGATGCCGGGCTTGTCGAAGGTCACGCCCGTGAAGTCCAGCGTGATGTCCTTGGTTCCGTACCACTTCGTCGTGTCGGTGATGGGCTGACCTGCCGCACCGGGCGTGGCAGCATCACCGGCCGCGAAGGGAACGGCGGCGATCACGACATCGCCGGGAGTCGGCCCCGCGTAGATGGGCAGGGTGTCGCCCGTGGTCGCAGCGGTGTTGTCGCCCGGCGCCACAGCCGTGCCTGCCGCGATGGTGTACGTGAACGTGATTGCCGGGCTTACGGTGTCCTTCTCCACCACCAGGTACTTGTGCAGCTTGGTGGTCGTGCCGCTGATGTCCGTGTAATCGAACTCGGCGGCGAATGCGGTTCCTGCGAACACGCCAAGCGT
>CACXFZ010000214.1 GCA_902767025.1 uncultured Coriobacteriaceae bacterium | reverse complement strand
CCGCGTCCCGCGAACACCCAGTCGCTCGCGCCCAGCACGTTGTCGGTGAGCTGCGTGTACAGCTTCGACTTCGCCGCCTTGCGCCGGTCCATGCGCGCGCGGTTCACCAGCACCGCCACGTAGGGCAGCAGCAGGACCTCGACGGCGAAGGCCAGCAGCATGAACAGCGCGAAGGGCAGGCTGAACAGCCCCAGCGCGATCACGACGACGATGTAGGCGCCCCAGGCGATCACCGTGGGGAAGATCGAGCGCAGGTAGAGGTTCTGGATATGCCCGATGTCTTCGGCGACGAGCCCCAGGAAGTCTCCCGTCTGGTGGGTGCGCTTGATGCGCATCGCGCCGCTTTCGAGCACGGTGTAGAGCCGCAGCCTCAGGCTGGACGTCATGCGGAAGATCCAGTCGTGGCTGAGCAGGCGCTCGGCGTAGCGCAGAAGCGGCTTGCCCAGGCCGAAGATCTGCACCAGGCCCACGGGGGCCAGCACCAGGAACAGGTCGCAGCCCTCTTCGGCGGTGCGGCTGATCAGGTAACCCGACGTGAACATCAGAAGCGATGCGAACAGGTACACCAGCAACCCGAACCCCAGCGCCGTCGCCAGCTCGCGGCGGTACTTGTGGAAGTAGGGCTTCACCCAGGAGTCGTTTTCCAGGGCATCGCGCAACCCTTTGCTGCGGGGCGTGTCCTTTTCGCGCATCACGAGGCCTCACCCCGCTTCGCGTGCATGCACAGCCGCGACAGGGCGCCATCGCCGTCCAGCAGCTGGCGGGGCGTGCCCTGTTCGGCGATGCAACCGTCCTCGAGCACGATGACCCAGTCGAAGGTGTCCAGCCAATGCAGGCGGTGCGTGGCGAAGAACACCAGGCGGTCCTGCATGATCGGCAGCATCCGCATCTTCATCTCCAACTCGGTTTCGATGTCCAGGTGCGCGGTGGGCTCGTCGAACAGCAGCACCTTGCGCCGCTCGTCGAGCAGTGCCCGCGCCAAGGCGATGCGTTGCGCCTGGCCGCCCGACAGCCCGCGCGCGCCCTCGCCGATCACCGTGTCCAGCCCGTCTTCGAGTTCGTCGACCAGGCCGTCGAGCCCCACGATGGCCACCGCGTCGAGCACGTCCTGCTCGCTGGCTTCGGGGGTGTAGAACGCGATGTTGTCGCGCAAGGTGGCGTGGAACACGTAGGGGTCCTGCGGGATGTAGAGCAGCTGGCTTTGCCAACCCGTCTGGCGCAGGTCCGCCACCTCGGCGCCGTCGATGCGGATGGCGCCTTCGGTGGGGGAGATGAAACCGCCCAGCAGGTTGGCGAGCGTGCTTTTGCCCGACCCGCTCGCACCGACGATACCCACCTTGGCAAACCCTTCGACGGCAAACGATGCTCCCTGCAGGGCGTGCAGAACCTGCGTGCCAGCCGCCTGGCCTGCGTTATCCGCACCAGACCCGTCGTCGAGCACGTCGGGGTAGGCGAATCCCACCTGGTCGAATGCCAGCGTCGAGTGTTCGGTCCAGTGCGGGACGTCGCATTCGACATGCGGTTGCGCCTCGTCGGCGATCATCGCCGTGATGGCCACGAGCGCGTTCTTGCCATCGAGCGACGCGTGGAAGTCGCTGGCGAATTCGCGGATGGGCTTGAAGTACTCGGGGGACAGGATCAGCGCGACCAGGCCGGCGTAGAGCCCGATCGAGCCGTCCATCAGCCTGAACGCGAGCATGATCGACACGCCCGCCAGCCCGGCGGTGGCGATCAGGTCGAGCACCATGCCGGACAGCGTGGCGATCTTGATGGTGTCGATGGTCGCCTCGCGGAACCGCTCGCTCACTTCGTAGATGCGCGCGCCGTATCCCTTGCTCGCGCCGAACACCTTGAGCACCTCGATGCCGCGCAGCGTGTCGACGAAGTGGTTCGACATCACGTTGTACGTCTCGTACTGGTCGGCCGCCTTTTCCTGGGCCTGGCGCCCCAGCAGCACCATGTAGAAGATGATGGTGGGGAAGAGCACCAGCAGGATGACGCCCGACACCCAGTCGGATGCGAACACGGCCACCAGCACGATCGGCGGGATGGCGGCGACGCCGATGAGCTTCGGCAGGATGGCGGCCAGGTAGGATTCCACCTGGTCGATGCCCTCGAGCACCGACGAGGTCACCTTTGCGGTGCCGTGCTCGCGCACCATGTGCGACTGGCTGTCGAACACGCGCTTGAGCAATTTGGTGCGCAGCTCGGCCGTGCGCTCGTGGGCGTAGCCGTCGAGCAGCGCGCTTTGCACATGGACGATCGCCTGCCTGCCCACGAAGCACAGCGCGAACTGCGCGAGCAGGGTTGCCTGGGCGTCCAGCGCCTGCCCGTTCCACAGGTTCGTCAGGGCAGCGGCCAGCCCGAACGCCTGTCCCACCACGCACGCCGCCTGCAGCAGCGCGAACACCAGCAGCACACCCAAGGTGCGGCCGGCGCCGGGCAGGGTGAACAGGGATTTGTCGATCAACGTGCGCTCGCTTTCGTCCGGCAGCGGAACCGTGTCAATACTACCAGGTTCGCATGCGTGCATGAGCGGCGTGGGGAAGGGCGTGCGCCGCCTTCCTTAAATGATATCAAAAATATAGCAATAATCTGGCGAAACCCTTGGGCGCGGCAGGTTCTACTGGGCGTCGACGGACGACAGCAGCTCGTCGAGCGTCTTGCCGTAGCTGGGCAGGAACTCGTCCAGGAAATCGCGCACCTCGGGCAGGTCCATGCCGTCCAGTATCGCCTCGATCGACGTGCGCGCAGTGTCGAACTCGCTGTTTCCCGCGTTGCGCTCCTCGATGCACTTGACCAGGGCCGATATCTTGTCGGCGGCCTTCACCAGACGGTGCAGGTACACGTCGTCTTCGTCGTCGGAGACCGCGAAAATGGCCTCGTAGGTGGGGCGCAGGTCGTCGGGCAGCTTGGCAAGCAGCGTTTCCACGGCTCCCTGCTCGACGCGCTTGTACGCCTGCTGGATCTCGTCGCCCTGGTACTTCACGGGTGTGGGCATGTCGCCGGTGATGATCTCGGACGCATCGTGGTACAACCCCACCAGCGCCGCCTTCTCGGCGTCCAGGTTGCGGCCGTAGCGCACGTTTCCGATGGTGCACAGCGCATGGGCGATCATCGCCACTTCGAGCGTGTGCTCCGACAGGTTCTCCTGCCGGGCGTTGCGCATGAGCGCCCAGCGGTCGATGTACTTCATGCGCGATATCGTCGCGAAGAAATGATGCTCTGCCATGTGCCCTGCGGCCTTTCCCTTCGTGTCGCCCGTCGCCACCCCGCCATGTCGTATCGCGGGTTGCGGGCATCCCATTGTACCTGCTTTCCCGTTCGTTGCCAGGGTAGGCGCGCAGGCATCATCCGCGCACGGATTCGTTTGCATCGCCCACAAGTTTCCCCTTACCTTTGCCGGACCGGGTGGCTATACTTCTGTTTGCGATTTACCACGTATAGGCATGAAGGGTTACGTGTGCTTTTCACGTATGTGCTCACATACTTTATCGTCACGCTCGTCTGCGCTATAGCGTGCTTCATCATTCTTTGGCAGATGTCTTCGGACATGGGCTCCGAGCAGGAAGTCCGTGCATTCCGCAGCTACATTTACGGATACATCATCTTCTCGCTGTCCAATTCCGTGTGGGTGTGGATCAACTACGGTTACCTGGACATTCCCGGCTGGCCCTGGAGCATGGCGAACCTGATCGCCATCTGCGTGTCGTCGTACTACTGGTTCAAGTACGTCGAACTGAGGCTGAACCCCGCCGTCGTCGCGAGCCCGTACTTCCGTGTCGCGTCGCTTCTGCCCTTGGCGGTGGCCGTGCTGTTGGTGGTCACCACGCCCTTCACGAGGCTGGTGTTCTACTACGAGGGCAACGAGTACCTGCACGGTCCGCTCTATCCCACGATGGCGGTGCTGGCCACGCTCTACCTGATTTTCGCTTCGGTGCACATGCTGATGAAGCTGTCGAGCGTGCATGCCCCCTCTCAGCGCAGGCAGTACTACATGCTCATGCTCTTCCTGGTCTTTCCCGTGGCTGCCGGCGTGGTCGACATCATGGTGCCCAACCTGCCCGTGCTGGAGCTCGCACTGCTGCTGGGCACGATCCTGGTGTACACGAGCATGCAGCAGTCGCAGATCTACTCCGACGTGCTGACGGGCCTGAACAACCGCCGCCTGGCCGACGACTACCTGCTCGAGAGCATCGAAGGGTGCTCGGAGGAAAACCCCGTGTACTTCTTCATCGGCGACGCCGACCAGTTCAAGGCGATCAACGACGTGTACGGTCATGCGGAAGGCGACCGCGCCCTCAGGCACATCGCCACGGGCCTGAAGAGGGCCACGGGGCGCCTGTCGTGCCACATGGCACGCTGGGGCGGCGATGAGTTCGTGGTCATCATCGACGGCAAGCACCTGTCGAGTCCCGAAGAGCTCATCGATTCGATCAACCGCGCGCTCGAGGACGAATGCGCGACCGAGTCGCTGCCGTACTCGCTGCACTTGAGCTTCGGCTACGCGAAGTGCACGTCGCCGGACACCACGCCTGCCGTCTTGCTCGAGCAGGCCGACGAGCTGATGTACCTGCAGAAGGGGTTGCGCAAAGCGGCCTAGGCGCGGCAAGTTCGGGTGGGCTCGGATCCCGCCCGGCGCCGTTTCGTTTGTGTTACCTTCCCAATTGGCAATTGCGTGGCAGGGGGCCTTACCCTATACTCGCTCTACTCTGATAAAGTGATTGCACGGGTACCAACGCGAAGAGAAGGAGAGCCGACACGGCATGGACACTCAACAAGACATCCTCACAATGCCCCACGAGCAACTCGAAGCACTGCAGCTCGAAGGAGTGAAAAAGACGGTCGTAGCGTGCTACGAGAACGTTGCGTTTTACCGCGAGAGCTTCGATGCGGCAGGGTTCGACCCGTATGCGGTCGAGTCGCTGGATGACCTGTCGAAGGCTCCGTTCGTCACCAAGCAGGACCTGCGCGACAACTATCCCTTCGGCATGTTCGCCGTGCCGCGCTCCGAGGTGAAGGAAATCCACATGTCGTCGGGTACCACCGGCGTTGCCACCGTGGGCGGTTACACCGACCACGACCTGCGCATCTGGGGCGATTGCTTCGCCCGCGGCATCCGGTTCGCCCAGGGCGGCGTCGACGACGTGTGCCACATCTGCTACGGCTACGGTCTGTTCACCGGTGGTTTGGGCGCCCATTACGGCAGCCTGGCGGCCGGCTGCACGACCATCCCCATCAGCGCGGGCAACACCGAGCGCCAGATCCGCGTGCTGCGCGAGATGGGCTCGACGATACTTTGCTGCACGCCCAGCTACGCGATGCACATCGCCGACACGGCCATCGAAATGGGCATCGACCCGGCGACTGAGTTCAGCCTGCGTGCGGGCATCCACGGCGCCGAGCCGTTCTCCAACAACTTCCGCGCCGATTTGGAGCGCAAGCTCAACTACAAGGTGCTTGACGTCTACGGGCTCACCGAGACGATGGGCCCCGGCGTGGCCATCGAGTGCTGGGAGCAGGACGGCCTTCACCTTGCCGAGGACCACTTCTTCGCCGAGATCATCGACCCGGAGACCGGCGAGCGCGTGCCCGACGGCGAATGGGGCGAGCTCGTGCTCACGAGCATCGACCGCGAAGCCAGCCCGGTGGTGCGCTACCGCACGCGCGACATCACGCGCTTCCTGCCGGGCACGTGCAAGTGCGGGCGCACGCACAAGCGCATCGACCGCCTGCACGGGCGCACCGACGACATGCTCATCGTGCGCGGCGTGAACGTGTTCCCGAGCCAGATCGAAGACGTCATGAAGACCTTCGAGGAAGCCAGCTCGTGGTACCAGCTCGAGCTCACGACCAAGGGCTCGCTCGACGTGGTGACGCTCAAGGTGGAGGTCAACCCCGGGTTCGACTTCGACCAGATGAGCGCCATCCAGAACCTGCAGCGCCAGATCAAGGCCGCGCTGAAGACCGCATTATCGGTGGGCGTGGAAGTGAAGGTCGTGGAGCCCAAGAGCATCCCGCGCAGCGAAGGCAAGGCCAAGCGCATCATCGACTTGAGGGAAGGGGCCAACTAATGATCGAGCAACTCACCGTATTCCTTGAGAACACCGAAGGGCGCCTGTCCGCCCTGTGCCGCTCGCTTGCCGACGCGGGCATCGACATGAGCGCGCTCACCATCGCCGAGGTGGCCGACTACGGCGTCGTGCGCATCATCTGCTCCGACCCCGAGCGCGCCGTCGACGTGCTCGACGAGAAGGGCTTCCGCGCGATGGACACGCGCGTGCTCGCCATCGAGGTCCCGAACAAGCCGGGCGGTCTGGCAGACCTGCTCGAGACGCTGGGCAAGCTCGGCGTGAACATCGAGTACGGCTACTGCTTCAGCATCGATTCCAACCGTGCCGTCGACGTGTTGAAGGTGAGCGACCCGCAGGCTGCCGCCAAGGCGGTCCAGGACGCGGGCTACAAGCTGTTCACGCTCGACGAGTTGGTCTAGTTCAAGGTTGTATCTAGCGCGGAGCCGGCTCGTGGCAGACGGCTTCGCCCAACCTGTTGGCGTTGCGCTCGGTGACGAAACGGTAATAGGACATGTCGCGCCTGGCGCGCAGGCGCTTGCATGCGGGCACGTGCGCCCAGAGCAGGGAAGGCAGCCCGACCAGCGGCAGGTAGAGCGGTCCCAGTATCAGCGACTGGATGGTGTGCCCGTATTCGTGCACCAGCACCTCGCCGGCGTAGGTCTCCAGCGGCGTTTTCCTGTGCCCGGCCGGCACGCGCGGGTCGTGGGACAGGAACACGAACAGCCCCAGCGACAGGCTCGACGCATAGGGCCACACGGTCACGATGGCGCCATGGTAGGAAAAGTGCGGGCGGTCGCGGTAGGCCAGGTACATGACGGCGCCCGTCACCGTCTGCGGAAGCCCCCAGACGATCTGCGCCACGGTGTAAGCGAATCGTTTCATAGCAAGTGATTATAGTCTTGCCCTGCAGGTTGGGACATGGCGCAGGCGGTCGGTTCGCCGTGCCATGCCGACTCGGTTTCAGCGGGCATGAAAAACGCGGGGGCAGTCCGGCCGCCCCCGCGTCTGCGTTTCGAAGCCCTAGCGGCTGATGTTGTAGAACGCCTTGATGCCGGGGTAGATGGCCTGGTCGCCCAGCTGCTCTTCGATGCGCAGCAGCTGGTTGTACTTGGCGACGCGGTCGCTGCGGCAGGGGGCGCCCGTCTTGATCTGGCCGGTGTTGCATGCCACGGCCAGGTCGGCGATCGTGGTGTCCTCCGTCTCGCCCGAGCGGTGGCTCATCACGCACGCGTAGCCGGCCTGCTTGGCCATCTCGATGGCCTCCAGCGTCTCGGTCAGGCTGCCGATCTGGTTCACCTTGATCAGGATGGCGTTGGCGCAACCCATCTCGATGCCCTTGGCCAGGCGCTCGGAATTCGTGACGAACAGGTCGTCGCCCACCAGCTGCACGCGGTCGCCGATGCGGTCGGTCAGTTCCTTCCAGCCCTTCCAGTCCTCTTCGGCCATGCCGTCCTCGAT
>CACXFZ010000213.1 GCA_902767025.1 uncultured Coriobacteriaceae bacterium | reverse complement strand
GCTGTGATGTTCTTCCTGCATGGCACGCTGCATCTGGAAAGTTCCGTTATCGCTCTGTCGGCGGCGGCCATCATGATTCTGATTTCGCGTGCCAACGTCGAAGAATGCGTGTTCAGCGTGGAATGGACCACCATCGGCTTCTTCTGCGCGTTGTTCATGGTTGTGGGCGGTTTGGCTGAAACCGGCGTCATCAACATGCTGGCGAACTGGATTGTGGACATTACGGCCGGCAACCCGTTCGTCATGATGATCGTGATCCTGTGGGCCAGCGCTATCATCAGCGCCATCCTGGACAACATCCCGTTCGTTGCCACGATGATCCCCGTCATCGCTGCCATCGAGGCCACCGGCGTCGACGTCCTGCCCCTGTGGTGGGCTCTGTCGCTGGGTGCCTGCCTGGGCGGCAACGGCACGCTCATCGGCGCATCCGCCAACGTGGTGCTCACGTCCATCAGCGCTCGCGAAGGCCACCCGATCAGCTTCATGCAGTTCACCAAGGAAGGCTTCCCGATGATGATGGTCACGGTTGCCATCGCCATGGTCTACATGATCCTGCGCTTCGGTTTGCCGATGCTTGCATAGCTGTCGCGCAACAAGGCACAAGAAAAGCTCCCGGCCCAACACCGGGAGCTTTTTTATGGCTGTGACAGGACGGTATCAGCGCGCCATCTCCTGGCGCAGTGATATTGATATCTAGCGGGGAAAGCGCAGGCCGCAGACGAAGCTCGAGAACGACAGGCTGTCGGTGTTGCGCACCAGTGCGCCCGACATGGGGGCGTGGATGTAGGGGACGCCGCCTTCGTGCGTGGCGATGCCCACATGGCCCGGCCGGTAGAGCACGTCTCCCGGCTGCACTTCGGCAAGCGTGACCACCGCGCCGGTGGCCAGCGCCAGCTTGTAGAGCGATTCGGTGTAGTGGGGCAGGTAGCCCAGGCCGGCCTTCTCGTAGCACCACACCACCAAACCGGAGCAATCGAACGAATCGGGTCCGGCGGCAGCCCATACGTAGGGCTTGCCCATGCACTTTTCGGCCTCTTCGACCACTTCGGGGCTCGGCTCGATGCCGCGCGGGTTGCCGATGATCTTCACGTCGGTGTCGATGGAGGCAAGCGATGCCGCCTGGTCGCGCTCGATGAGCGCCTTCACCTCGTCGGTCACCTGGGAATAGAGCGCTTCGAGCTCCTTGATGGTCTCCTGCGCGCGTTCCTGGATCTGCTGCGCCTCCTCCATCTTCGTGCGGGCCAGATCCTCGCGCGCCTGCTTGTCGGTGCGCTCGACTTCGTTTTGCGCGCGCAGCTCCTTCACTTGGGATATCAGCGACACGTCGGTTTCGTTCATGCGGTCGATCATGTCCCATTTGCGCGTGAACTCGTCCAGCGTCATCGAGCTGAGCAGGGCGTCGTACATGCCGAAATCATCCGACTTGTACCGCGTGGTCATGCGCTCCTTCAGCTTGGCCTGAAGCTGCGCGATCTGCTCGTCGTTGTCCGCGATGCGCTTGTCCACTTCGGTCACGGCCAGCAGCGCGTTGTCGTGCTCTTCGATGGCCTTGTAGTACGCATCGGTATCCTCTTCGAGTTTCGCCTGCATCTCGACGATTCTCTGGCTGAGCTCTTCCTGCTCTTCGATCAGGTCGAAGATCTCGTCGGCGTGCGCCAGGGAAGGGAAGGCGATCTGGAGCGCGCCCGCGGCGGCGAGCGTAGCCCCTGCGGCTATGAACGTCCTGCGCTCTATGGGATGTCCTTGCATGCCCGTCCACCTCCTTGTCGTACGTGCGAAGAACAACGTCGGGCACGTACCGTACTCTCAGGGGGCCGCTTCGGTCAAGCAGCCTCCACATTTGCCGGATTTTCGTCGCAGCACCGTCGCGCAGGCATCGCGTGTCCGTCGCGTTTGCGTCGCGGGAACGTCGCGTGGAATCGGGCCTGTTCCTTGCCTGTGGGGCGCTCCGGGGCGTTGCGCGGCACTTGCTTGCCCTTCCTTCTTCCGCCGTTTGTGCGCTTTCGGCCGCCCAAGCGGGCCGCCATGGCTCGCATCTTCTTCGAAATATGAGAAAAGGGATAAAATATGAGCCAAAACAGTTGACAGTGGATAAAATACGGGTACTATACTCCCTATGAATGCGCCTCTTTTATCGCAAGAAACGCCGCATAAACACACCACTGCGATAGCTTTGAGGATGCGTGCTCGAAGGAAAGAGGCGCATTTGTCCCAAGCGCAGCTCAGCGAGTTATCCGGCGTAAG
>CACXFZ010000212.1 GCA_902767025.1 uncultured Coriobacteriaceae bacterium | reverse complement strand
TACGATTCGAACGTACGACACCCGCTTTAGGAGAGCGGTGCTCTATCCCCTGAGCTACGGAGGCGCGTATTGCATTCTAGCAGATGCGAGCCCACTTGCACGAGGCTTCCCCGCATTCCCGCAATGCGTACCTTCCCTACGAACCCTTGGTGGATGCGTCGAAGGCGTTCAGGACCTTGGCGCTCAGGGCGGATGACCCACCCAGCAGGTATGCCCGCGTCATGCCCGAGCGATAGCTTTTCGAAAGCGCGGTGTTTTCGGTGTTGCCGTTGCTGGCAAGCACCAGCACGCCTCCCTTTTTGCCGCACAGCGGACCGCCCGTGAGCGCATCCCAGTATCCGTCCACCGTAGCCACCGCCATGTAGTTGGCGCTCATTCCTTCGCCTATGCAGAAGCGCGCGAAGCTCATGCTGGTCTTCAGGGCATCGTTTCCCCACCTGCGCGAAACCGTGCCGATACCCGCCTTGCGCAACGTCGATTCCGTGTTCGAGCTCACCACCTTCGAACCACCGACGATGATGGCGCGCTTGAAGCCGCGCTTCTTGATGGCGGCAACCGTGTCGGCTCGCAAGGACCCCTTGTTGTCCGTCAGGTAAATGGGTGCTTTGAACCGATACGCATAGGGCGACGCAGCCAGCGCATCCCAGTATCCATCAGACGTGGCAACGATGCAGGTGTCGGAGGCACCCTGCACGCGATTGGCGACTTTCACCGCCGTGTCCTGGGCGTCTGTGCCCGCTATGCGCTCGACGGTCTTGCTGCCCACGAGCGCGTTGCGGATCTGGTTCGCGCATGCCGGGGTGATGGCCGCAGCGCCACCCACGATGATGGCGCGGTTCGCGCCAAGGCGCGCAATCTGCTCGGCGGTCGTCGATTCGAGCGACCCTGTGTAGGTCAGCAGTATCGGGGCTTGGTACATGCCGGCGATGCTGCTGGCCGACAGGGCGTCCCAGTACCCGTCGAACGTGGCGATGACGACCGTTTTCGAGCTGCTCCACCCTTCGTTGCTGATGGCCGCCATCGTGCCGTAGGCGTTTTCGCCCCACAGCCGCTTCCATATGCCCTTGATCGCCACCTCGCCCGGCGTTGGCTGCGACGGGATGATGGTGGGCAATGCGGGGGCCGGCGGTTCGGCGATGGAGAAATAGCCCCGCGTCTCACCGGTGTAATTGCCGACGCCGCGCACGATGACGGTCCCCCAGCCTGGGCCAACGTTGTCCTGATACGAAAGGGTGTAGTCGCGCCCTTCCTTGAGCGTTTTGCCGTCCAGCGTGACCGTCGCCTTAGGCGTGAGCGCCTTTCCGGTGTAGGTCTGGTCAGGCGCCTTCACCTGCGCCTGCCACACGCTTGCCGGGTAGATGGTGAAAGACTCGGTGCGCGTGCCGGTGTAGTTCCCCTTGCCCGTGACAACCACCTGCGCCGTCCCTGCGTTGACGTTGTTGCGGTACGCTACCGTGTAGTCCCGACCGAGCTGCAGCTCCTGCCAGTTGACGCCCACGGTGACGCCGGGCTGCTTCGCCGTACCATCGTAGGTCGCATCCGACGTAGAGACCTGCGCATTCGCGATGTCGTAGGGGCTCACCCGCACCTCGAACGTGCTCGCGATTCCGTTTCCGTATCTGACCGTCACCGTACTCGAACCCACCTGCTTGGGGGTGAGGCCCAGGAAGTTGCGCGCGTAGCCCTGCTCGTGCGACAGGACGTCGAAGATGCCCGGATTGGACATCTCCCACGAATAGCTGTCGCTGTCCAAGCCCCGCCTGAACAGGTACTGCATGCCTTCGGTAAGCTGCTGCTGGGGAACGGCCGTGAACTCCAGATAGGTCGTGCCGTCCAGATAGGTGGTCTCAACGACGCCGCCTTCTGGTATCTGGCGCCCGCTCGCGTCCGAGCCCGCGCCCACCACCTGAAGCGAACCAGGCTCGAACAGCGTGAAGAACGACACCGTGTAATCGAAGCTGTTGCCCGTAGAAGCGTCGTCGAGCTGCACCGAAAAACTGTCCCCCGCGTTGAACTTTTCCACGTTGGCGGGTCGGAAGATGATGGCAGGCTGGCCTCCATAGCCGTCAGGCGAGTAGTAGCACTCCCCATCGGAAGCCCCTTCGGGCGAGAACTTCCACTGCTTGCCATCGGAAACCCTGGTAAGCGTCACCTTCACCTTCGAGCTGAATGCACCGTACGGGTAACTCAAACTCCACGCCTGGGTGTTGTCGAAGTACACGGTGGGCGTATGGGCGGCAGGCCAGGCGATGTAGGGATCGCCCTGCACAGTGCGCGAAAAGTCGAAGGCGTACATGGCCGAATACCAGTTCGCATACCCGAAGGCGGTCTTGCCCATGTAGGCCGACAGGCACCAGCGCCTGTGGCCGACCCTGTCGACATTGTAGTTGTCGCTGTCGTCCATGTAGCCGAACACCGTGGCCGCAGGATTCCCGTAGCCGTACGCTATGTTGCTCGAGCCTGCACCGGAAGCACCGAGCTGGTACAGGTCGTCGGGCATGCCCGCAGGCTGCGAAGGGTAGTGGGACAATTCGTCGTTTGCCGCGTTCGCCAGCGCAGCCGCTTGCACCCGTGCCTCGAATTCGGAGCCGAACGCCACGTCGGCATCGAGCCCGGCGATGTAGCGGAAGGAATTGAGCGCGTTCAGGGCTTCGGTTTGCGTGGCGCTCGACACCTTGCCCGCCTTCGTGGGAACGACAGGCTGCTGGGCGTACGTCGCGCCCGCCGACAGGTTGAAGTCGTGGGTGAGCAGGAAGTTGCGGATCTGCGATTCGGAGCGCCCTTCGATGGGCAGGGCGTTCGCAAAGCCGGCAGGGTACTCCCCTTCGGCAAGCTCTTCGCCTTCCCCGCCCGGAAGAGCGGCCTCGCCCACGTACTGCACCTGGTCCTCGGTTGCCCATGCAACCGGGCTGGCAAGCAGCGTCGCAGCAATGGCGCAGGCCAGCATCAGGACGATGCCGGACAGCAAACCCCTCTGCATGCGCATGTTCTTCGCACCCATGATTCCCCCTTGTGTTGTCCCGTCCTTGTGTGGAAGGCCCGTCTTGTGCCTATCCCAGTGCCGCCACCAGCGCTTCGGCTGCCTCGCGGGTGCTCATCCCTTCGGTGTCCACCGTGATGTCGGCATATGCCTCGTAGAGCGGCACACGCTCGTGGTAGAGGGCGGCAAGGTTGTTTCCCATCCCCTCGCGCATCACCACGCCCCGTTCGTGCAGGCTGCCCAGCCGCCCTTCCAGCTCTTCCAGGGAAACCTTCAGGTACACGACCGTGCCGATGCTGGCCAGATGCTTCATCGCCTCCGAGGAATAGACGGCCGAGCCGCCCGTGGACACCACCGTGTTCTGGCAGTCCACATCGCCGAGCACGCGGTTTTCCACCTGCAGGAAGCCATCGGGTCCCATGGCATCGATGATCTTGTGCAACGTGGAATCCATCTGGCTTTGGATGAGCAGGTCGGCGTCGAGGAAATCCATGCCCAGCATCTTGGCGGCGACCACGCCCAGCGTGGACTTGCCCGCACCTGGCATGCCAATGAGGATGATGTTGTTCTTCTCGGCCATCTTCTAAGCTCCTTCCTCGACCGCATCTTCTGCGTTGCCCTTGTTTGCCACCGTTTCGGAAATCACTATGGCAACGAATATCACCACGAACCCCGCCACGATGCGCAACGTCAGGACTTCACCATAGCACAGCACGCTGAAGAGCACGCCGAACACGCTTTCCAGGCTCAGTATCAAAGCCGCCTGACTGGGAGGAACGCGCGTTTGCCCGACATTCTGGCCCAACGAGGCGATGACCGAGCACACCACGGCAAGCCACACGATCTGGCCCACCACAGACAGCGTGAGCACGCTTTCCAGAGGCGGTTGCGCCTCGGTGGCGAAACCCAGTCCCAGCCCGCACAGGCCGCACATGAAAAACTGCATGAAGGTAAGAAGGAACACGTCGCAATCGCGGGTGTAGAGCCCCAGCAACGCGATGTGCAGCGCGAAGAACGCCGCCCCCGCCAGCGTGAGCCCGTCGCCCCACCCTATTGCCAGGCCGGCATCGAGGGACACCAGCCCCACGCCGATCACGGCCATCACCGCGACGCCGATGTGCACCAGCGTGGGCCTGCTGCGGCCCACCAGCCAGAAGACGAACGGCGTCATCACGGCATAGGTGGCGGTCAGAAACGCGCTCTTGCCCGGCGTGGTGTCGGTGAGCCCCTGGGTTTGGAGCAGGAACGCCACGAAGTAGACCACGCCCAGCACGGCGCCGGGCACCAGCTGCTTGGCGGTGAGGTTGCCCAGGATGCGCCGGGGGAATATCACGAGCATGATGATGGCGGCCAGCATGTAGCGGGCTCCCACCAGCGTGGAGGGTCGCAGCAGGTCCACCGCTTCCTTCATCACGAAGAAGCCGCTGCCCCATACGATGGCAGCCACGAAGAGCATGGCGGTGAACGCCCAGGTGGGCAGGCGGTCGAGCCGCGCGTCGCCGTGCGGTGCCTGCCGCTGTTCCGACTCTTCTGCCTCGTTCATGCTAGCGGGCGCCTCCGCCGCCACCGCCGCCGAAGCCGCCACCGCCGCCGCCGCTGAAGCCGCCACCGCTACCCGATGCGCTCGCTGCCGCCGAAATGGCTTCGCCCACCACCTCGATCGTGTTGTCGAGCATCACCGAGAAGGATGCACGGCGCGAAATGCCGTCGATGTCGTAGGCCCCGTACCAGGGGATGATCGTGTGATCGCTCGCCAGCACGTTGGCCTTGGTCGTGAACACCTCGGGCACCGCTTCGCGCAGCTCCTTGATCACCTCGTCGGCCACGCCGAAGATGTAGGCGTACACGATGAACTTGCCCCACACCTTCACGTCGGTGGGAGGACGCTCGTCAAGCGCCGTGAACTCGGTGAGCCACTTGCGCAACGCCGCGCAACGCGCGTACACGTCCACGCCCTCGTAGCTGCGCCGCGGCATGAACAGCGACAGCACGATCGCCACCACGCCTGCAGCCCCCATCACGATCAGGGGCAGGAAGTTCTCCATCATGTAGCTGGCGACTCCGCCCACGACCAGTGCACCTGCGCCCACTGCCATCGACGCCGCCTGCATCCTGTCGCCCGTCTCCTCGAAGTAGTGCCTGTCCTGCACGGCGCGGGACACGCTGTCCTGCCACCCCTCCATGGCCTGCGTGAACTGCTCGGGGTACTTCTTGCCCCACCATCCTATGTCGCTGAGCCACAGCTGGCCCCGTTCGCGCTTCGCGATCCTCGACGCCTTCCCGAACAGAATGTCCAGGGCCCGCTTGTCGATGTCGTTGTCGGGCACGTACTGTGGCGAGAGGGTGATCTTGTAATCATCGGTCGTCTTGTCCTTGCCGAACAATCCTTCCGTTTCGTGCGACACCGCCTTGATGCACACGGCTCCTTGGTTCGCCAGATGCATGATCGTGGCGGTGAAATCGGTGGCGCGCTTGCTGTCGAACGACCACAGGCGCGACACCACCGCCGGATGCGTGCCCTTGTCGGGGTCGTCGCGCCAGTAATCGCCGGCGAACTGGGGCTTGTGCTCCTTGCCATGGCGGAAGAACATGGTCACGACCCAGCCGATGATGCCCAGGGCCACCGCCCCCAGGCCACCCAGGATGAGCCTGCTCTTGTTTCGCTCCATGTTGGCCTCTTCGGCCCACTTCGCCTCTTCCTCGAGCACGGCGTCCAGGTGCTCCTGGCCGGCATAGAGCGCGCTCACGGACGGGTCGATGGCCGTGAACCATTCGGGCGGCATCACGATGCGCGCCTCGGCGAACTCGCCCGGCTTCACCCTGCCGACCGTGTAGGTGACCTGGTCGGCCGTGTTGTTGAACTCGAGACGCCCGTCGAGCGGGCCGTGGCCCCAGGCGCGCACGGTGCTCCCGGGCTTGGGCGTGACGCCCTGTGGCACCGGCAGCGTTATCGTGCAGCTGACGTTTTCAGAATCTTCGGCCCATTCGTCGGCCACGTACTTCCAGTACAGCTCGGCGCAGTCGGCGTACGGCGAGACTGCGTTGGTGACCGTGTAGTCGATTTCGGCGACCATCGTGGCGTCGAAGACGTTGAAGAACAGATAGCACGTCTGCTGAGGGGCGTCCACCGAATAGGCCAGCCGGCCCGGACCCCCGGCGGCACGCCATTCGGTTTGGAAGGGAACTTCCTCCACGTCCTGCATCTCCAAGGCGCCGTCCTCGCCGACCACGCCCATGCGCATGCCGTTGAAGGAAAGGGCACCCTTGCTCGGCAACGCTCCGATGGTCCACCACACGGCGGTGAAGCTGCCATCGAAATCGAACTCGCGGGTCTCGACCACATGCAGCGAGCCATCGTCGGCCAGCTGGGCGTCGATGCTTACGCGTGGCATCGTGTAGCTTTTCGCCCACGCGTGCTGGGGGAAGGCCAGCGCCAGTGCGCACAGCGCGACTGCCACGGCCAGAACCGCCATCCAAGCGAAGCGCGCATTCGGGCCTGCGTGCGCGGACGAACGTCCGAAGTCCCTTTGACCTGTGTGTTGCACGCTTGTCCTCCTTGCAAGAAACCTTCGGTGGCGCTATTATAGCTAACCGCGCAAGCGCGCATGACCTATGGAGAGCTGACCGAGAGGCCGAAGGTGCTCGCCTGCTAAGCGAGTATACCCCACAAGGGTATCTGGGGTTCGAATCCCCAGCTCTC
>CACXFZ010000211.1 GCA_902767025.1 uncultured Coriobacteriaceae bacterium | reverse complement strand
TCGATCCCGCGCGACACGGCCATCAACTACGAGAACTACGGCACCGTGAAGTTCAACGCCGCGTACGCCTACGACGGGGCGGCGGGCGCCATCAAGGCGGCGGAGGGCCTGCTGGGCATCCGCATCACGCATTACGCCGAGGTCGACTTCGGCGGCCTGGTGGCGATGGTCGACATCGTCGGCGGCGTGGACGTGGACGTGCCCATGCGCATCGAGGACGCCAACGCCGGCGACCAGGTGATCGAGGCCGGTCCGCAGCACCTGGACGGCGAGCAGGCGCTCATCTTCGCGCGCTCGCGCTCGTACGCCAACGGCGACTTCCAGCGCACGGCCAACCAGCGCATCCTGATCGAGGCCCTGCTCGCGAAGGTCATGGGAATGAACGACTTCCAGCTGGCGCCGGTGATCGAGGAAGCCAGCCAGTACATGACTTCCGACATGGGCGTGCGTCAGATGCAGGACTACGCCATCCTGTTCCGCGACTACCCCGAAGAGCTGAAGATCTACTCGATCATGATGCCCTCGGACACGGCCATCGGCGCAGACGGCACGTCGTACGTGGTGTGCAACACGACGCTGCTCAAACAGGTTATGACCGTCGTGAACGCGGCGGGCGACCCCTCGTATCTGATCACCGACGACTCTTCGGTGTACTCGAGCGAAGAAGCCCAGGAGCTGGGCATGGAGTCGACCCCCATCTACGTTCCCGAATAGGCCGCAGGGCCCTCGGGGAAGCCGATGAAGATCCATTCGCACGCACGGCGCCTGAGCACCGACATGCTCGACGCCTTCTGCGTGCTGCAGCAGGGCTTCACCGACCAGTTCGTCTACTACGACAAGGAACGTCCCGCGCGCTACATGGGCCTGGGGCGCTGCATCGCGCTGCCGTCGCTGCGTGACGTCGAGTACGTGTGCAGCACCAGCGGCTCGCCCGCCGCATCCGGCGCGCCCGACTCCGCGTCCGACGCGCCGCAGATCCCCCCGGTCTTCTTCCAGTTCGCGCGCTTCGACGAGCCGAACCCGAAACCGTGCGACAACCTGTTCCAGGTCTTCCCGAACCTGCGCTTCATGCTGCCCGAAGTGGTGCTGGTGCAAAACGCCGACGGCGTGTTCCTGCAGGTGAACAGCTTAGGTCCCGTCTACGAGGGCCGCGTCGAGCGCTTCGCGAGCCAAGCCGAGCAGGCGCCCCCGCGCATGCACCGCAGCATCCCCTACCGCTTGGAACCCGACGACCGCGGCGCGTGGAACCAGGCGATGGAGCAGGCCCTTGCCGCCATCGACGAGCACCGCGTGCACAAGGTGGTCCTGGCGCGTCGTCAGCGCCTGGTGGCCGACGAGCCCTTTTCCAGCAAGGACGTGCTGGTGAACCTGATCGACGGCCCCAGCGTGGGCACGGTGTTCATGTACCGCTACGGCGACGTCTTCTTCTGCGGTTGCACGCCCGAGCTGCTGGTGCGCAAGCAGGGTAGCGGCGTGTCCAGCATGTGCCTGGCGGGCACGACGGGCGTGGGCGCCAGCGACGACGAGCGCCAGCGCCTGGCCGAAGAGCTGCTCGCCGACCAGAAGAACGTGAGCGAGCACCGATTCGTCACCGACTTCATCCGCGCGGTCGTGGAGCGCAACTGCTACGACGTGGACATGCCCGAGCGTCCGGGCATCCGCAGCCTGGCCCACGTGCAGCACCTGCACACGCCGGTGGCCGCGAAAGTCATGGAAGGCCGCACGCTCTACGGGCTGGCCGAGCAGCTGCATCCCACGCCGGCGCTCGCCGGCACGCCGGTGGGCGAGGCCATGATGCTCATCCGCTCGATCGAGTCCTTCAACCGGGGCTTTTTCGGCGGGCCGGTGGGCGTGGTGGACGCGGCGGGCGACGGCGAGTACTCGGTGGCTATTCGTTCGGGAGTATTTGACGGACATGCGGGCTGGGTGTACGCGGGTTGTGGTATTGTCGCGGGGAGCGACGCAGCCAGCGAATACGACGAAATCGACATGAAGCTCAAAACCATAACGTCGGGCTTCGATGCGCCGGCAGACTAGCTGGCCGCGGGCTCGACATACGATTGTCATACGACAAGTGATGTCGCAAGGAGAGACGATGTTTGACGAAGCAGAAACGATACCGCTCGACACGCACGAGATGGCCCAGCGTGCCCAAGAGCAGGCGGCCGAGCAGGAAGCGGAACAGGCCCTGGAGGCGCTTGCCAGCGAGCAGGCGGCCGAGCAGCCGACCGCTCCCGAAGTGACGGCGGCGTTTCTGGACACGTTCTTCGCCGAGCTCGACCGTTGCGGCGTGCGCGACGTGGTGGTAAGCCCCGGCTCGCGCTCCACCGGCCTGGCGATGAAGGCGCTCGAGCGCTTCGGCGAGGTCTACGTGGACGTGGACGAGCGCTCGGCGGCGTACTTCGCGCTGGGCCTGGCGAAGGCATCGGGCAACCCGGTGGCGGTCATCTGCACGAGCGGAACGGCCGTGGCCAACTGGATGCCGGCCGTGCTCGAGGCCGAGGCCAGCCGCGTGCCCTTGCTGCTGCTTTCGGCCGACCGTCCCCCGCGTCTGCAGAACCTGGAGGAAAACCAGACCTGCGACCAGAAGCACCTGTTCGGCACGCACGTCAAGCGTTTCTACCAGATGCCGCTTCCCGCAGCCGACGCCGAAACCATCCGCTACGTGCGCCAGGTCGCGCTCGATGCGTGCGTGCTGGCCCACGGTGCGATGCCGGGCGCGCTGTCGTGCGACGGCGGCCCCGTGCACATCAACTTCCCGTTCGACGAGCCGCTGATGCCGGCCATCACCGAAGACCTGCCGCGTGCGCGCAAGCTGCCGCCCACGGTGGTGCCGGGGCAGATGCTCATGCCCTCCGACGCGCTGGGCCTGGCCAAGCTGCTGAAGGGCAACCGCGCGCTGGCGCTGTGCGGCGAAGGCACCTGCAACAACGATTCCGAAGCGCAGGCCATCCTGCAGTTCGCGCGCGACTACCGCGTGCCGCTGCTGGCCGACCCGCTGTCGGGGCTGCGCTGCTACGACGACCCGATGGTCATCGACTGCTACGACTCGATCTTCCGCATCAACGACTCGGTCCAGGAACCGCAGGTGGTCATCCGCTTCGGGCGCTGGCCAGTGTCGAAGGCGTGCCGTCAGGCGCTGGCCGACACGAAGCCCGTGCACATCGTCGTGGACATGCGCGACACGCGCGACGCCACCGCGTCGACCACCACGCTGGTGCGCACCACGCCGGCCGCCTTCGCGCGCGGCATGAGCGAGGCGGGCCAGCGGACGGCCGCGCAGCAGCGCCTGGAGCGCGAGCAGGCGGGCGAGGCCCCCGTCGACGAGGACGCGCTGCCCTACGCGGCCAACGCGGCGTTCGCGCGGGCGTGGTCGAACGCGAACTACCTGGCTCACAACCGCATCGCACGCGTGCGCTTCGAGGGCGGCAACGCCTTCGAGGGCACGTACCTGGACCAGCTGCTGGGCATGCTCCCCGACGATTCGCTGCTGTACTGCGCGAACAGCATGAGCATCCGCGCGCTGGACACGTTCTACCTGAAAAACGACAAGCACATTACGGTGCTGGCCAACCGCGGGCTCGCCGGCATCGACGGGACGATCTCGTCGGCCGTCGGCGCCTCGCAGGAGTTCGAGCAGACCACCGTGGTGGTAGGCGACCTGGCCCTGCTGCACGACGCCAACGGGCTGGCGCTGCAGCACGAGCTGTTCCTGCGCGAGGAGCGCGGCTACGGGCCGGTGCCGTCGATCATCGTCGTGGTGATGAACAACAACGGCGGCGGCATCTTCGACATGCTTCCGCAGAAATCGGACGACCCGTACTTCGAGCGGCTGTTCCTGACGCCGCAGAGCGTGACGACGCGTCATCTGGCGCAGGCGTTCGGCATCAACTACCGCAAGGCCGATTCCGTGCCGGAGTTCAGGCGCTTCTACGCGATGACCATCGGCGTGCCGGGCATCAGCATCATCGAGGTGCGCGTGCCGCTGGAAGGCGTCGAGGAACGCTTCGCGCCGTACTGGGGCACGGATCTGTAACGCATCGCAAGGGTATCAGGCGCCGCAGGGGAAGGCGGCGCGGTGCGCTTGAGAAAGGGGACGCGCGTGGCGCAGAACGGTGACATCGACGGGAAGGGCGGATGGATCGTGCCCGCTTTGGGCAACTTCTTCGGCCAGCCCATCGTCTTGCTGCACGGGTTCATGCAAAACGAGACCACCTGGGACCTGGCCGCCGAGGCGATGGCCAGCGACTACTACCTGAGCATGCCGCGCATGGCGGTGACCGGCCCGCAGGACGCCACGCTGGAGGCGATGGCCGACCGGGTCTACGGCGTGGTCCAGCAGGCCATCCTGCACACGGGTGCCACGCGCGTGGCGCTGGTGGGTTACTCGATGGGTGGGCGGGTTGCGCTGGAGTACGCGCGCCGCTACCCGCACACGCTGTCGGTGCTGGTGCTGGAAAGTGCGGGACTGGGCCCCGAAGACGACGACGACCGCGCGCGGATGCAACGGCTGAACCTGGGCCTGGCCGAGCGGATCCGCGCTGCCAAATCGATGGAGCAGGTGGTGGACTACTGGCAGAGCCTGCCGCTGTTCGAAACGCAGATGAAGCTGTCCGAGGAAGCCCGTGCCCAGCTGCGCTCGATGCGCCTGACGCGCGACAAGGACGAGCTGGTCCTGCTGGTCGAGCACGCCGGAAGCCACACGATGCCGCCAGCGGAGCAGACGCGCCAGATGCTCAAGGGCCTGGGCATCCCGGTGCTCTACGTTGCCGGCACGCGCGACCAGAAGTACTCCGACGTCGCCTGCAGCCTGGGGGCGTACGGCGTCCAGCCCGTTCTGCTGGACTGCGGCCACAACATCCATCTGGAAAAGCCCAGCGAGTTCGCGCTGGTGGTAACCGGGTTCATCGAACATTCCGCCGCCGCGCTCAACTAGCCGGCACACGAAGCCGCCGCCCCGGGCGCATGCCGAGCGCCGGGTGCGCCGGACGATCCAAGACAGGAGCACAGCTATGGCAAACGTTATCTGGAAGCAAGCCGGCGACTACCGCGAGATCGGCTACGAGGTCGCCGTCACGGCCGACGGCGCGCCGGAGGGCATCGCCAAGATCACGATCGAGCGCCCCGAGCGCCGCAACGCCTTCACGCCCCTGACCGTGTCCGAGATGATCGACGCCTTCGCATGCGCGCGAGACGACGAGTCGGTCGGTGTCATCATCCTGACGGGCGCGAACCACGGCGGTGCGCACGAAGACGAGGCGTTCTGCAGCGGCGGCGACCAGAAGATCCGCGGCAACGGCGGCTACGTGGGCGAGGACAGCATCCCGCGCCTGAACGTGCTCGACCTGCAGCGGCTGATCCGCGTGGTGCCCAAGCCCGTGATCGCCATGGTCAACGGCTACGCAATCGGCGGGGGCCATGTGCTGCACCTGGTGTGCGACCTGTCCATCGCCGCCGACACGGCCAAGTTCGGGCAGACCGGCCCCAAGGTGGGCAGCTTCGACGCGGGCTACGGCGCCGGCTACCTGGCTGCCGTGGTCGGTCAGAAGAAGGCACGCGAGATCTGGTATTTGTGCCGTCAGTACACGGCGGCCGAGGCGCTGGAGATGGGCCTGGTGAACAAGGTCGTGCCGTTCGACGAGCTCGAAGACGAGTGCGTGGACTGGGCGCGCACGATGCTGCAGTGGAGCCCCACCGCGTTGCGTTTCATGAAGGCCAGCTTCAACGCCGCCACCGACGGTCTGGCCGGCATCCAGCAGCTCGCCGGCGACGCCACGCTGCTGTTCTACACGTCCGACGAAGCCAAGGAAGGTCGCGACGCCTTCAAGGAAAAGCGCACCCCCGACTTCTCCCGCTTCCCCAAGTTTCCCTAACCTGGCTTTTGAACAGGGGTCAGGCCCCTGTTCAAACTGTGGCAAGCAACCTGTTTCCTTGTCGGATTTCCGCCCTCGCCCGGCCTGCGCTCCGTAGGTTGTAAAATGGACGCATGCTGCATTTGGATTTCCTGAACACCTTCGAAGCGTGCGTGAAGAGCACTCCCGATGCAACCTGCTTCATCGATGCCGGGTGCGACTACGCGGCCGTTTCCTACCGCCGGCTCAAGGAAGATGCGCTGCGCTTGGTGCTCGAGCTCGACTCCAAGGGCGTGCGGCGCGGCATGCCGTGCGCGGTGGACATGGAAAACTGCACCGAATTCGCCACACTGCTGATGGCGGCGGCGTACGGCGGTTTCTCGCTGGTCGTGCTCAACACGCGCCTGTCGGCTGCCGAAAAGCGCGACCGCGCGCGCGAGCTCTACCAGACCATGGGCGTGGACGCCCTGCCCCTGCTCGACCAGGAGACCGTGAAAGAGCTGCTCGCCATCTCGCATGAAGACCACCCGTACAGCGAGTACGTCAACATGCTGGCCCAGGCGGTGCAACGCGCCCTGGCCAACGCCGACGACCGCGCCAGCGCGACCATCCTGTTCACGTCGGGCACGCAGGGTCACCCCAAGGCCGCCAACCTCACCTGGGGCAACCTACTCGGCGCCGCCAGCGTGGCCAACACCCGGCTGGCCACCTCGGCCCACACGGTGTGGCAGCTGGCGTTGCCGCTGTGCCACGTCGGCGGCATCGCGGTGATGATGCGCTCGCTGCTGGCGGGGAGCCGCTTCATCCTGTACCCGCGCTTCGACGCCCACACGATGCTGCGCGATGCCAACCACTACGACGCTACGCACATCTCGGTGGTCGACAAGATGCTGCAAGACCTCATCGCCTGCGACAAGAGCCTCAAAGACAACCCCCAGCCGCACATGGCAACGCTCGCCGCGTACGAGTGCATCCTGCTGGGTGGCGGCGCGGTCAACCCCGAAACGCTGAAGAAGGCGCTGCGCGCGAAGGCGAACGTGCACGTGGGCTACGGCCAGACCGAGACGTCGTCGATGGCGGCCAGCGAGCGCGTCCTGAAGGGTTTCGACGGATACCTGCTGCCGCTTCCCGGATACGAGTTCACGGTGGTCGAGGCCGACGAGGACGGCCTGGGCAAGCTCGCGGTAAAGGGCCCGGGCGTGTTTTCGGGCTACCTGAACGCGCGCGCGACCTACACCGGCGACGGGTTCTTCCTGACTGGCGATTCCGCGCGCAAGCAAGGCCATCGCATCAAGATCGCCGAGCGCACCGAGGACATGTTCGTCTCGGGTGGCGAGAACATCTACCCTGAAGAGATCCGCATGCAGATCTGCAAGGCCCCGGGCGTCACCGACGCGTTCGTGTTCGGCGTCGAGAACGACATCTGGGGGCGCCGTCCCGTTGCCTTCGTCGAGCGCGACGGCGACGACGAACTCGACGATAGGCAGATGGCCGAGTCGGTGCGCACCAGCCTGTCGATGCGCGTGTCCAAGGTCTACATCCCCGATCAGATCCTGGTGCTCGACGAGTTCCCCCGCACCAGCATCGACAAGGTCGACCGCCGCGCGCTGCTCAAGCTCTACGAGCGCCGCATCGAGGTGTCTGCCATCGACCTGTGGCACATCGCGCAGCCGTTCGCGTCCGAGGTGCGCACGGCCAAGACCCAGCTGCGCACGCGCGAGTCATTGATCGTGCGCGTGACCTGCGTCGACGGGCGCACGGGCATCGGCGAGGACGTGGCCTTCGCCAGCGCGTGGTACCTGCCCGAAACCATCGATGACGACATCGCCTACATCCGCGGGCAATTGGCCCCTGCACTGCTGCACGAGCCGTTTTTGACGCCACAGGACGCCGCGCAATTCATTGACGAGCTGCCGGGCTCGCAGGCCTACCCGCTTGCGTGCGCGGCCGTGGAAAACGCGCTGTGGGACGCCTACGGCAAAGGTGTAAAAAGCAGCATCGCCAAGCTCATCGGCGCGCGTGCGCAGGTGAGCGAGCCCGGCGCCATCCGCAAGGTACCCAAGGGATGCGTGCCCGGCGGGGCCGTGATCGGGCTGTGCTCGCCCAAGGACGCGGTGGCCAAGGTGTCCGATCTGGTGGATGCGGGCTACACGCGCGTCAAGATGAAGATCGAGCCCGGCCACGACGTCAGGCAAGTGCAGGCGGTGCGCGACGCGTTCCCGCTGCTATCGATCGCACTGGATGCCAACCAGAGTTACAAGGACTCCCAGGTGGACAAGCTGCGCGCTTTGGCCGAGTTCAACATCGACTTTATCGAGGAGCCCCTGCGCCCGTCGCATCGCCCTTCGGTGGGGCCGACCGACCTGTTCGACCGGCTTGCGCGCCTGCAGGACAGCCTGCCGATGCCCGTCTGCCTGGACGAGAGTTGGACGAGCGTCACCGAGCTCGTGCAGGTGCTTGCCCAGCACCCCGAGCTGCGCCACGTGTCGGTCAAGCTCGGCAAGTTCGGAGGCCTGCAGCAGGCGCTGGACTTCTACGCGTGGGCACGCGAGAAGGGCATCAGCATGTGGGTGGGCGGCATGTACGACACCGGCGTCTCGAAGCGCCTGCATGCAGCCTTCGGGATGCTCGCGGGCGTGCAGCAGCCCGGCGACATTAGCAGCACCAGCCGCTACTTCGCAACCGACATCTGCGACCCGCGGTTCGAGTTCGTGGACGGCGCCATCCGCGTCAACCCCGAGGG
>CACXFZ010000210.1 GCA_902767025.1 uncultured Coriobacteriaceae bacterium | reverse complement strand
GGGCAAGGCGTGGGACGACAACAAGCTGGGCATCTCGAAGTCCGGCATGGTGTGCGGCCAGTGCCACTGCGACTACTCGATGGCTCTGTCCAAGACCGACGACGAGTACAGCAATGGCGAACCCACCAGCCCCTATGAAGAGGACACCGTGGGCGACCTGAGCAACATCACGCCCGAGAAGGCAATCGAGTTCTACGACAAGCATGGCATTGTCGACTGGACCTATGCCTCCACCGGCGCCAAGATGCTCTCCATCCGTCACGCTGAGTTCGAGATCTACTACGTGATGGACGGCGGCAACCCGATGTTCACCTCGATGAAGTACGAGTGCAAGGACTGCCACATGGGCGTCAAGGAAGAAGACGGCCAGGCTTACACGAGCCACACGTGGGTCAGCCCGCTCGACGATGCTGACATCGCGAAGGACTGCGACAGCTGCCACAGCAAGGACGGCGGCATCGAGGCTTACGTGAAGGGCATCCAGGAAGAGATCGACGGCGCCAACCACAAGCTGGGCGAGCGCTATGCCGACTTCATCCACAACTTCGAGTCAAAGGTTGCCACGATGCAGGACGATGCTGACAATCCCGGTCAGCAGGTTCTGAAGCTTGACGAGGCCTTCGCTGCCGAAAACGGCATCGATGCCGACACGCTTGCCAAGCTGCAGGACATCCAGCGCAAGGTTTGCTACTACTGGAACCTCCCGGCTGCCGACAACAGCGAAGGTGCCCACAACACCAAGCTGTACAAGCGCATGATCGAAGAAGCCAACAAGCTTCTCGACGAGGGCGACGGCATCCTGGGCATGGCTTCCACTGCCGAGGGCTTCGAGGCATGGATGGCTGCTCAGGAAGCACCCGCGGCAGCATAGCCAGTATCTGAGAAGCGGGAACCGCACAGTCCCACAATCCCGCTAGAGGAAAGGCCCGGCATCCGCATCGCGGAGCCGGGCTTTTCCGTGCAGGCGTTTTCCCGGTCGCGCCGCGCAGGCTCTCGGGTCCTGCGCTGGGTCTGATACAATGACCGCGTTGCACGTTAGGAAAGGCCAATCGATTTCGATGACTGAATCCGCATCGGCGCCCGAGCGCGCCACCCTAGACACCGAAACAGAGAAGTTCCCCCTGCTTGTCCGGCTCTACGGCCTGGTGAGCATCGTCGCAGGCGGCATCCAGGTCGTGACGTTCGTGCTCATGATGGTGGCATTGTTCTCCGGCAACGTGGACTTCTCGCAACTCGAGGGCCAGGCGCTCACCACGGTGATCATCGGCGCGGTCTCCCTGGCGCTGTCGTGTGCGCTTGCGGTGCTCTTCGTGATCCTGGGCATTCGGCTGGTGCGCAGCAACCGGCACCGCGCCGCGCTTCTGGCGAGCATCATGATCGTGCTCGAGGCCTTGGTCCTGGTGTGCGACTTCATGCTCGCGGGCCTGTCGTTCGAGCTCATCCCCTCTGCGGTGAACATGGTCATCCTGATCGTGCTGCAGTCGTACGCCGACCCGGCGCTGCGCGAGGAACGCGTGCTGCAGCGCAGGCTGCACGAAATGGAATGGCGATCGGAGGCCGAAGAGGGCACGCTGGGACGCGACGCCACCGGCAAGGGCTACATCTCGCTGAACTTCTTCAACCTGTTCTGGGTGTTCGTCATCTGCTCGATGCTGGGCCTGCTGTTCGAGGTGATCTATCACGTGCTGCTCGTCGATCCGGGGGTCTACCAGGACCGCGCGGGCCTGCTCTACGGCCCGTTCAGCCCCATCTACGGATTCGGCGCCGTGCTCATGACGATCGCCCTGAACCGCATGCACGACAGGAACCCGCTGATCATCTTCCTGGCAAGCGCCGTGATCGGCGGCGCGTTCGAGTTCTTCGTCAGCTGGTTTCTGGAGACGGCCTTCGGCCTGATCGCCTGGGACTACACGGGCACGTTCCTGTCCATCGGGGGCCGCACGAACGGCATGTTCATGTGCATCTGGGGTGTTCTGGGGCTGCTGTGGGTGAAGTTCGCGCTGCCCATCATGCTCAAGACGGTCAACCGCATCCCGTGGAACTGGCGCTATGGCGTCACCACGGTGTGCACGGCCCTGATGCTTGTCGACTGCATCCTCACGCTGGCGGCGTTCGACTGCTGGTTCCAGCGGGAAGACGGCACGATGGACTACGAAACGCCGTCGGCCATCGTGCAGTTCTGCAACGAAAACTACGACAACAACTTCATGGAAACCCGCTTCCAGTCGATGTCGATTCACCCCGACAGCGCCTCGCGCGCCAAGTAGGCCGCAGCGCTTGCATGACGGGCAGCTGGGTGTCCCGCCGTGCACGTCAGTCGACGGGTAGGGGGATGGCATGCTCGCAGGGCACGCCCACCTGGCATTTGCCGCAGCCGACGTAGCCTTCGTGCACGCTTTTCGATTCGGTCATCATCTCGAAGCAGCGGTCGTGGTCCTTGCCCGCCTCAAGCGATATGGCACCTCGCGGGCAGCGCGCAACGCAGCTCCCGCAGCGGGTGCAGTAGTCGTAGATTCCCGTGTAGGGGCGCGGCGTGGGCTGCATCGTCGCGGCGGTGACCACGCTGCCCAGCCTGCCCGCCATGCCCTTGGCGGTGATGATGCCGCGTGACAGGGAAAAGGTGCCCAGACCGCACAGGTAGGCGACGTGGCGCTCCGACCAGCTGCTGCGAAACGCGTTCTGCGGGTCGTAGGGGTTGGCGTAGACGGCCTGCATGCGCTCGTCGTTGGCGGGGCACACCGTTTCGTGGCCGGCCTGCCGAAGCGCTTCTGCGACGCGGCGTCCCGCCTGCACGATGAAGGCCTGTCCTTCGATGCGCGCGTGGAACCACTCGTCCGACGCCATCCGGCCTTCGCGGTTGCTCGCGCGCACGCGCTCGCTCATCGGGAAGAAGTACGACACGACGCTGGCGGCGCTGGGCAGCCAGTCGTGCGGGAGCAGCATGTCCGGACCCACCACGTCGGGCTGCTGGAAGGTGGCGAACAGCTCGTCGTCCGCTCTGCCGACGCCGACCAGCGGCTTGTCGAAGATGCGCATGCCCACCAGGTCGGGACGCAGCGCCTTGCCCGCCGGCACCGTGTTCGCATCGCTTTCGACGAGGGATTCGAGCTCTTCCGATATCAGGTCGTAAACGTCCATGGCCGTGCCCTTCGTGCGGTGGGTTCGCGCACGGCTGGCGTGCGCGTGCGATGAAAGAAGGCAGGCCCGCCAGGATTGCTGTGGCGGGCCTGCCTGGCGTGTAGGGGTTGGTCGAGTGCGACGGTCTACAGGAACTTCACGGCCGTGCCGTAGGCCAGAAAGTCGATGGTGCCCTCCATGACGGAGCTGCCGTCGAAGCGCATCGCCACAACGGCGTCGGCGCCCATGGCTGCGGCGTTCTGCGCCATGCGCTCTTCGGCCATCGCGCGGCCTTCGGCCATCATGTCGGTGTAGCTCTTGATTTCGCCACCGGCCATGTTCTTGAAGCCGGCCATCAGGTCGCGGCCGATATGCTTGCTGTAGACGATGTTGCCAGATACCAGACCCAGGATTTGCACGCTTTGGTTGGGAAGTACATCAGCAGTAGTGACGATCATGATGGTTCCTTTCTCTTGTGTTGGCCCGTGGGACCGCTCGTGCCTAGTGTAGCAAATGGCCTTGCCATGATGCTAGGAGCACGACGGCTTGCAGGGTTGGGCAGCAGGTTTCGTCCCCGTTGCCTAGAATGCCGATTCGTAGACGTAGGCGGCGATGGCGCGGTTGCCCTCGCCGTTGGGATGGACGGTGTCGGGGAACCATTCGGGATGGTCTTGCGTGAAGCGGTAGATGTCCAGGTAGTCCGATCCGGTTTCGCGCGCGACGCGCTCGACTGCCTGGCGAATCGGGCCGCCGATGAGTGCATCGTCCATGTCGAAGACCGAAGACGGGTCCTGCTCGCAGAAGCTGCGTGGGGGCGACATCAGGACGATGCGCACACTGGGCGAGGCGTCCTTGATCTGGTCCACCATGGATGCGAGCTCGGCGCGGAAGGCCTCTTCGTCCCAGGAGCAGGCCCACGAGTCGTTGGTGCCCAGCATGATCAGCGCCACGTCGGGCGCGCAGGCGGCTGCGGCTTCGACGTTGCCGGTGCTGCGGTAGGTGGTCGATTCGCCCTCGAGCACGGTGGTGCTCGTTACGCCCAGGTTCACAAGCGTCCACCCTTCGCCCAGGTGCTCCTGCAGAAACGTCGGCCAGGGGTCGGGTTCGGAGTAGTTCGGCACCTTGCCTTCCATGATGCTGTCACCCAAGCAGACGACGACCTTGCTGGCAGTGGGTTCGGCAGGGGATGCGTCGGTGGAGCTTGCGGCCGGTTCGGGGGCGACGATGCCCGAGGCGGTGGACGTGCCATCGGGCGCCGGCTGCTGTATCGAGGAGGCGGCCGCGGGCGCCTCAGACGATGAGGGGTCTGGCTGGCTTGGGGCCGTGGTGCACGCCGTCAGGGCAAGGGCAAGCAGAATGCCCATGCAAGCGCACAGAGTCGCGAAACGTGCACGCTTCGAGCTTGTCCTGTCCGGGGCCTTCATGCGCACATCGTATCACAACCTACCATTACCCCGGGGGTTCTGATAGGTTTGTAACCATGCGGGTATCACGACCGAAGGAGCGCAGCGTGCACAAGTTGAATCGGGTGTTGAACGACGTGGCCTACGGAGCGGCGGTGGGCGATGCGCTCGGCGTCCCCTACGAGTTCCTGGAGCGCGACACCTTCGAATGCGCCGACATGGTCGGCGACGGCACGCACCACCAGCCTGCGGGCACGTTCTCCGACGACACCTCGCTGCTGCTCGCCACCTGCAACAGCATCCGCAGGCAAGGTGGGCGCATCGACGTGGACGACATGCGCGCGTGCTTCGAAACGTGGCTCTACCAGGGCGGCTACGCCATTGCGGGCAAGGTCTTCGACGTGGGCAACGCCACCGCCACGGCCCTGGACGCCAGCGCGGGGCGCACGGGAGAGCACAGCAACGGCAACGGGTCGCTGATGCGCATCGCGCCGCTGGCGTTCACGCAGGCAAGCGACGACCAGGTCCGCGCGGTGTCCGCCATCACCCACGCGCATCGTATCTCGTGCGAGGCGTGCGTGTGCTACGTGCACGTGCTGCGCGCGGTGCTGGATGGCATGCCGGTGCGCGACGCGCTGGCGCAGTCCATCCCGTCTGACGACGAGTTCCTTTTCCTGCACGAAGTGCTCGACTACGAGCGCAGCCAGGTGAAGTCGGGCGGCTACGTGCTGGACACGCTGGGCGCGGCGTTCTGGTGCGCGGACACCACCGACTCCTATGCCGACTGCGTGCTGGCCGCGGTGAACCTGGGCGGGGACACCGACACCACCGCATGCGTGGCCGGTGCGCTGGCGGGCGCGCTGTACGGAAAGGGCGCCATCCCCGAGAAATGGTTGCGCACTTTGCGGGGAATCGGCATTATCGAAGCGTGCATGTTCTAAGCGCGCAGGGGATGGGGACGCCGCAGAGCGCCGTGCCGCGTGCCGGCAGAACCGAAAGGAGCCCGTTGATGACCATCCAACCTCCCGCTTTGACGCCAAAGCAGTTCTTCAGCACCGAAAACTACGCGTGGATCGAATCGCTCGTCCCGCAGGAGGGCACGGAATTCGAGCCCATATCCGACGACGAGAACCTGGTGGGCTTCTGCGCGGAGCTCGCCACCCAGATACTGCTGGGGAACTCCGACGAGTTCGAGGACCTGCTCGAGCAGTACGACGGCTCGGTCAACCGCTACCGGCGCATCCCGGAGTTCGCACGGCTGATGAAGCTGGGCCTGGAATACGGCGTGGCCGACGGAAGCGGCACCTGCGCGAACTACCTGGGTGCGGCGTACTATGGCGGCACCTTCGTCGAGCAGGACTACGCCAGCGCCAAGGAGCTCTACGAGATCGCCGAGAGCCGCGGCATCGTCCAGGCGATGGTGAACCTGGGCTACATCTACGAATACGGGCGCGTGGGCGTTCCCAACCACGAGAAGGCGTACTGCCAGTACGCGAAGGCGGCGGCGCTCAGCGACAGCCACGAGGCCCTGTACAAGCTGGGCGACATGTACAGCCGTGGCACGGTCGACGGCCGGAACATGAACATCGCCTACTACCTGTACGAGCGCAGCCTGGATATGGCGGACGACGACTTCGTCGCGGCGTCCCAGCCGGCCATCCGCATCGCCCAGATCATCGTCGATCCCGACTGCACCGAGCTGGGCATCGTGCACAACCCGGTGCGCGCGCTCGAGCTGTTCCAGCTGGCCGAGCGGGGGCTGCGGGTGGACATCGCGATGGGCGCCACCTGCTACCGCAAGCGCCTGCAGGAGGCACTGGAGGGCCAGCAGCGCGCACGCGAGCTGATCGAGGAGGCGTTTGCCGACGTGGACGACGACCCTGGCGAGGCTTAAGGGCTCACAAGGAAAGGCGGAGTTGGCGATGCTGCAACGTATGCTGTCGATAGCGGTCAACGGCTTCATCGTCGTTATGACGGCCGTTGCCCTGGTGATGACCATCACGGGATGGGGCATCGGCCCCGACCCGGGGGTGCTCACGATCGGCCCGGGATGGGGGAACCTGCGTTATTTCACCGTGCTCTCGAACATCCTTTCGGGCGTGGCGTCGGCGATCTACCTGGCATGCGTGCTGCGCGCAGGGGGTTTGCATGCGGGCGTGCCGGCGGCGGGAGGGCAGGGCGTTTCCAGTGCCGTGTCGGTGCTGAAGCTGGCCGGCACCGTTTCGGTGACCCTTACCTTTTTGACCGTGGTGGTGCTGTTCAAGGCCATGTGGGGCATCGAGGGCCTGTTCCAGGGTCCGAACCTGTGGTTCCACCTGGTGCTGCCGCTCGCGGCCATCGCGTGCTTCTGCTTTCTGGACGTGGATGCTCATGTGCGCCTGCGCGACGCCTTTGCGGCCACCATCCCGATGGTGCTCTACAGCATCGGCTACTACGCCAACATCCTCGTCAACGGCCTGGGAACTCCGCCCCATTCCAACGACTGGTACGGGTTCGCGAGCTGGGGCCTGGAGTGGGCTCCCGTGGTGTTCGCGGTCATGTTCGCAGCCACGCTGCTGCCTGCGCTGTGCCTGGTCGGCCTGCACCGTCTGTGCGCGCAGGGACGGGGATGACAAACGGGCCCTTGCCTGCCAATCCTGTCTAAAACCGTCGTTTCCCCAGGTCAGATGCACCTATATAGAGTGTATAGGGTGTTGCGGGGCCTTTGTCTGTCCCCTTGCGAAAGAACGAATTTGTCCTATCCAGGCATAATGGGAACGTGTAGAATATCATTTGGCATATGAATGAGCGTGTGCGGTATCGCGTGGCGGTCATCAAGGCCGTCTGTGTTGTATAGACAAAGGAGACAAGGGAATGGCTGAAGAGAACGTAACTGCCGGTTTGGACGAAGGCGTTCTGAAAGGGATCGTCGAATCCATTCAGAAGCTGATCGGCGGCGGCAGCTTCGATGACATCCTGGGCATGGTCACCAAGATCTTGGGCGCCAAGGGGAGCATCGACGGCATCGTGGACGCCGTGCAGGGCCTGTTTGGCAACGCCATCAGCAAGGAAGACATCACGTCGGTGGCATCGGGCATGCTCGAGAAGGGCGACATCGACGCAACCAACGTGCTGGGCCTGTTCCAGGGCCTGGACGAGAAGGTCGGCGGCTTCGACAGCATTGCGGAGCTGGCCAACCTGGGCGGCGTCGCCGACAAGGTTTCCGGTGCGGCCGAGGCTGCCGCAGGCGCCGCAGCCGGCGTGGCCGAGGGGACGCGTCGCGTGACCAAGCGCGCATCCGAGGTGACGGGAGAAACGGTGGAGGCCGTGTCCAAGACCGTCGACCAGGCCAAGCCCGCCAAGGAAATCAACCTGGAGCCCAACAAGAAAAAGAAGAAGTGGCCGGTGGTCCTGGGCGTCATCCTGGGCGTCCTGGTCATCGCAGGCGCAGGCATGTGGGTCTGGCACGAGCAGCCCAGCTTCTGCAACGCCTTCTGCCATACTCCCATGGATCCCTTCCTGGCGACCTACGATCAGGAATCCGGCCAGCCCGGCACCGACAAGTGGGGCAACGAGGTGTCCGATGCGCACGCCATGCTGGTGGTGTCGCACAAGGATGCCAACGTGCAGTGCCTGAACTGCCATGTCCCGTCGCTGGCGCAGCAGATGGGCGAGGTGGTCGAGGAGGTTACGGGCAACTACTACTTCCCGCTCGAGGAGCGCAACCTCGAACAGCTGATTGTGAACGCGGGCGGCAAGACCGAGAACATGGGCGACGAGTTCTGCCTGAAGAGCGGCTGCCACGAGTTCGAGCGCAAGGACATGGCAAGCCTGACCAGCGACATGAAGCGCAATCCTCACATGTGGCTTGCGGGTTCGCACATGAACATGGAGTTCGCCTGCAGCGACTGCCACAAGTCTCACCGCGCATCGGTGAACCTGTGCTCGCAGTGCCACGACGATGCCGACCTTCCCTCTGGTTGGGTGTCGGCTGCCGATGGCAACAAGATCCTGAAGAACTACGCCAACGCGGCATAGGCTTCGCGACATACGCGACCGACAAACGGGGCCCGGCGACGGGCCCCGCGCTTTTCTGCAGCAAACGGTGCTTTAAGTCGGGTTGCCACAAGGGCTGCGTGTAGCATAATGGGCGTGCATGGAAAGGCAAGGAGGCGAAGATGGCGCAGGTACCCGCAGGACATCCCGAAAAGCCGGAAGGCGCAGACGGTTTCAAGCTCGTGGAGCGCATGAACGGAGGCCACCACGAAGAGCTGTCCCTGTGGGGCTTGTCGTTTCTGGACGTCGGCGAGCGCGACCACGCGTTGGACATCGGCTGTGGCGGCGGTGCGAACCTCTCACGGTTGCTGCAACGCGCTCCGCAGGGCCATGTCACGGGCGTGGACTACTCGCCGGTGAGCGTGCAGGCGTCGCGTGCCCACAACCAGGACGCCATCGCGCAGGGACGGTGCACGGTGCTCGACGGCAACGCGTCCAGCCTGCCCATTCCCGATGAGTCGATGGACGTGGTCACGGCATTCGAGACCACCTACTACTGGGATTTGCCCACCGCCTTTGCCGAGGTCGCGCGCGTGCTCAAGCCGCAGGGGCGGTTTCTTGTCTGCAACGAAGACGACGGCGAAAGCCCCGAGGCCCTGGAGTTCGCGCGCCTGATCCCGGGAATGGTCATGCACACCAGCGGGCAGTTGTGCGAGGCGCTGCGCTCGGCGGGGTTGGAGGTCGAAACCACGGAGGCGATTCCCGAAAAGGGTCATCTGGCCATCGTGGCACGCAAGCCAGGCGACGGACAGCGCGGCTAGTCCAGCCAGAAACGCCACCAGTCGTCGCGCGAAGACGTGTCGCGTTCGCGGGAGTCGCTGTCGTCCGACTGCGTGTCGCGTCCGCCCGCATCGCCGCCGTACGACGGTGCGTCGCGGTCGGAATCGTCGTCATCGTCGGTCGTGTAAGGGGCTGTCGCAGAAGCGCCGTTGCCGCCAGAAGTGCTCTCGCGCTCCTCGGGCAGGGCTTCGGGGGTGTCGCTCTTCTTTTCGAGGGTGGTGGAAAACGACGTGCCCTTCGGCTTGCCGCTGAGCCATCCCGTTTCCTTGCCGTAGACGGTTCCTTCCAGCTTCAGCATGCCGTTCCCGGTGGCTTTGCCCGAAAAGCTCGCCGACCCGGCCTGTTCGGAACCCTCCGCCCTGATGGTGCCGTCTTCGGCGATGCTTCCCGAAAACGTGCCCTGGACCGTGGTGGAACCCGAGAACAGTCCGCCGGAGCTCCTGTACGCGAAGGTCCCGGTGAACGTTGCCGTGGCGTCGTCGACGCTCGTGATGGAATACGATGTGAAGTTGCCGCTGCGGCCCGACTGGCTGGCGTAGCTGCCCACCAGGTTCTGATAGCTCAGGCCCACCTGCGAATCGTCCACCGACGTGCGCTCCCAGGCGTCGTTGGAAAACGTGTACCCGATGATGCGCGTGCCGTGCGACGTGGCGAACCAGCTGCCGGTGGCGACTCCTTCGAAGGGGATGCTCACCTGGCACGTGTTCGATCCCTCCAGGCCTGCCAGTGCGCCCTCGATGGCGTAGTCGGCGTCGTTGCTGATGCCGCGCTTGGGCTGGATGGCGTGCGATTCCACGATGCATTCGTGCACCCAGCCGTCTTCGGACGCGCCTTCCTGGGAGCCGTCTTGCGCCTTGCGGTAGTGCACCACCACCTCGCGCGACTCGTCGAAGAACTCGTTGCCCATGCTCACGGTGGCATGTGCGTCCACGCCGGTGTCTGCGAGCTCCTTCGTGCTCAGGCGCACGCGACTGACCTCGTAGGGAGCCTCGTCCACGAAGGCGTTGGATGCGCTGCCGATGGCAAATTGCGCATCGGCGCGGATGTCGGCCTCGACGCGCTCGTCGGTGATGTCGTTGAGGGTGTTCGCCTGCGCTGCCATGAACGCGCCGCCTCCCAGCAGCACGATCGAGAACAGGGCCGCTGCAACGGCGGCTGCAATCTGGATGCGGTTGCGCTTGGGGGCGGGGGCAGGCGGCTCGGGGTCCGACGAAGTTGCGGTGGGTTCGGTTGCGCCCGGCGGCGTCGGCGGTGCGTCGACTTGCGCGACGGCTTGCTCGGTCGGTTCGCCGGCTGTCGGCGGAGCAGGACTTTCGGGGTTTGCGGGGGCTGCGGCGCCGGGCTCTGCTGCGTCGGATTCCTGCTCGCAGTCCGCTTCGCCGTCGGTGGCGGGCGTGGCGTCCGAGACCTGTATGTCGAACCCCGACAAGTCGATGGTGTGCGCCACGTAGGATTCGCCCCAGGCCTCGTCGCCTTCCACAGGCTCGACAGCGGGCAGGGGAGCGGTGTTGGAAGGCAGGTGCAGCCGGGCGGTTGCGGCCAAGGTGTCGTGGGCGTAGGTTCCGCTCTCGTCGAACGAGCCCGCAAGGTCGCCGATGCGCGCGGGGGCGGCATCCATGCGCGACTTGCAGCGCGGGCAGGTGAGCGCATCGGCATCCACCTCGAGCCCGCAAAGGGGGCAGGGGGTGGTGCGCTGGCCGCTGGAACCGTGGATGTCGTGCGTGGTGGGGCTCATACGACTCTTCTCGTAGCGCCTGGCAATTCACCATGCATCATGCCAGCCCGCGGGCAGCTTGGCCGCACCAACCCCCAGGCGTCACGCCTTCGTTTGCGGCTTATTACCAAACCGAAAAGAACTGCAGGCGGACGAAGAGGCGAGCGGCGACTCCAAGCCTGCGTCATGCGCGGAGCCGTTACGCTTTGCCAGAAACCGTGATTTCAGCGAAGAATGCTTGCCTATAGCGCCAGCATCGTGTTTGGAAACGCTGGCGTATCACGCAGGTTTACGAGGTTGCAACGATCTCGGCCGAGCGGAAGCCTGCCTGGACGCCGAGCTCGACCCCACTTGTGTCGCTGAAGAACCCTAGATCGTCGGTGGTTGCTGCAACGGTTACGTGCTGGCCGTTGTAGGGCAGCCAGGCTGATGCCGCGTCGTCCATTCCCAGCAACATGGCCGTTACTCCATCATGCGTGCGGTAGGGCTCTGTAGCCCTTGTGGCACCATCGGGGTTTTGCCCGGTGACGGTATCCGGTGCATCTAGTTGAAGGATGGCACACAGGGGGTTGCTGTAGGATGGGTTGACTCGTCTGCCTGCTTCTTGGATGCGCGTCTCCTTGTCCTGCACAATTATCACGCCGTCGAAGACCTGTTTGCCTGCGGCGATTGCCGCATCACGGGCTTGCTGGGTGGTGTCAACCTGCGGTGCCGCTTCCTGCTGCGTTTGGGCTTGGGAGCCGGGGCTTTCTCTGTTGGCCCTCTCCGCTGCCAGAGCTTGCGCCTTCTCGAACATGGCTGTTTGATTCGGGGCCAGGCTGTTGGCATCAAGGCTGGCAGGGTCCGTCACCCTTGAGATCCCGTATCTGTCAGGGGAGAAGATGTTGCTGCCAGAAGAATTGATTTGCCCATAGCCGTAGGCGGTCTCGTATATGGGGAGGTGGTTGGTGTCGCCGTCTGCCATGTAGTAAGCAAACTGCCCTCGATTGGCCGTGCTAGGCGTGAACCGCCAGCCCTCTGCTCCATTTTCGGAGAATCGCTCCACCGCAGTGATTTCCACTGTCGATGAATATGCGATGTCTTTGGCCTGGGAATCGTAGAAGTACCAGTCGATCACGCTGTCGTGGATGTTGCCGTAGGCGGGCTGATAGCCCATTACGTCATGGTGGTAGGTGCCGCTCCACCATCCTTCGATGCTCTTCAATGCGGCTTGCTCGGGAGTAAGGCTCTCTTCGGCCTGCGTTTGCGACGACGCGGCTGCATCGGTCGAGCTGGCTTTCGATGCCTCCTCGCCCGAGCTGGCTTGCGACGCCTCCTCGCCCGAGCTTTGCGAGCTCTGGCTGCTTGTCGTCTGCTCCTCGGCCTTTGGCGCGTTTGCGTTGAGCACCTGCGTGGTAATGAACATGGCTGCAAGCGCGGTTGCCGTGCCCAGTGCCAGAGCGAGCACCAGGACCATCCACGGCGACGCTTTCTTGCGGCCGCGCTGCTTGTCCTTCTGCATCTGCCCCTCGAGGCTCGCTTGCTCGGGGACGCCCGTACCTTGCACGGTGCCGGTATCGGACGGAGGGCTTTCGAGTGCCGCGGCGGGAGCTGCCTGCTCCTTGCTCTCCTGGTCGCCGGATTCGGGGGAGGGCACAGCGTCGGTGGGTTCGCTTGCAATCTGGGCCCCGCACGCGTTGCAGAACCGTGCGCCGTCCTTCAGGGTGTTACCGCAATTCGAGCAGCGCATCTGCCACCTCCTTGGCTTGACGAGCCTAAAGGTATAGCCTCGACGACGTTTTGTCTACGGTTGCCGAGTTTGCGCAAGGCGAATTGCTCGAATGGCCAAGAAACCCAATGGCGGCTACTCGCTCCCGACCGACCGCGACATCGCCTACATGATCGACTGGAACCAGTGCTTCGTCTGCAACACCTGCGGGCAGCACCTGGAAGTCCCGCAGACCTACCGCACACGCCAGGCAGACACTGGTCGCATGGTCACCAACCTGACCTTCATGGCTGGCGGCTCCTACTACAGCATGCTGCGCTGCGGTCACACCTGGGGCCTCAGGGGCGACCTCTCCTACGTCGCCACCTACAGCAACGTCCACGAGCTGGGCACCCTGGCCTCGGACTACAAGTACGAAACCAAGGCCGCCTGGACCGAGACCGTCAACCACCCTGAAGAGGGACACACGGAAAAGACTCCCGTCGATGGCACATGGGTCTAGTCCCACATCGCAAGCTGTACCCAATACGAAAGCCTGCAAGCAACTGCGCTTGCAGGCTTTCTGTTGCCGCAGAGTCGTGCCAAGGTAGGGAGATCGGTCAACATTACGGTTCGATAACGCGATCCTGCTGTGCTCTTAATTAGTAAGGTAGCTTAGTATTATTAACAAGGAACCTTACTAATAGAAAGGAAAGATCATGGCAGTAGACAACGAAGAACTGATGGAAGAACTGCAGCGCGTGTCGATGAAAATGCGCCGTCGCAAGCACCCGCACATGCGGCCTCCGTTCGAGGGTAGCCCCGAAGGCGCGCCGATGCCGGAGGGTGGCCATCCGTGTCCGCCCCCGCATCCCCACCATCCTCACCCACACCACTGGCACGGGGAGTTCGGTTTCGGCAAGGGGCCTGGCCATCATGGCCCGCACGGCCCCCGGTGCCATGGAGGCGCCGGCCATCATGGGCAGAACCGCATCCTGGCGGTGCTGATGATGCAGGACGGCACCAGCCAGAAGGACCTGGCCTACCTGCTTGGCATCCGCCCGCAATCGCTGACCCAGGCGCTCGAGTCGCTTGAGGAAGGCGGATTCATCGAGCGTCGGGCCGACGAGGGCGACAAGCGCGCCAAGCGCGTCTACCTGACCGACGAAGGCCGCGAGCGCGCAGCCAAGGTGGCCGAGGAGCGCAAGGAGCGCGCAGAAGGCATGTTCAGCATGCTCACCGAGGAAGAGAAGGAGCAGCTCTCCACCATCCTGGGCAAGATCGACGAAGCCCTGGACTAGCAGCCCTTTTCAACAGGTGGCGGGGGAGCCTCTTCCACCACTCAAGCAGGACGGCCCCGCTCATGAAGAATCGGGACCGTTCTGCCACGGAATCGCACGGTATGCACGTGTTTTGCCATTTCGGCGCGTGCATACCGTGCGTTTTCGTGCCATTCGAGCCCAAACGACGTGCATAGCATGCGATTCCGTGGCAGATTGCCCGCTACTTTCCATTGCCTCTCGTTGCCCTGGTTAAGACAGGTGCGCGTTCGGCCTGATTCGAACTCGCTATAGAAGATGGCACTATAGGCCAGACTTGTTCCTTATGTTCTCGCGGATCGACGGGTAGGTGGTGGTCCGTCCCTCGGCGAACCCTTCTTCCGCACCCAGGACCCTGCCGGCGAAGTCCAAGAACTTCGGTTTGAGCTCCTCGTGTTTTGCCAGCAGCTCCTCGCCTTCGTAGCCCTCGTCGATCGGATGGCGCAGCAGCGTGACGGTGAGGTCGTCGCTGTTGTCGGTGCGGTCTATGGGCTGCAGCAGGATGCCCTCGTCGGTGAACGTGCACAAGGCGTAATCGCCGAACGAATACTTCTTGCGCGCTGCGGAGGGTATGGTCACTTGGTTCTTGCTGGAGATCCGGATGGTCGCCGAATCGCCCACTTCGCTGATTTGCGCCGGCAAAGGCATGGCACACTCTCTTTCGATGCTCAGAGCTTGGTGCTTGGTACCAAGCAAAATACCATCCGAGTTGGATTTCAAGGCGTGCGCCCCTCCCGGCAGTTGCCCTGCTTGGCTGATGCATAAAGTGTCATTGTTACCGTTCGTGTCCCATACCCGTGCTAGGATATGCAACGAAAAACAAGCACATGCAGCGGCAGACGTTTGCATACGAGAAGAATCTCTAGGAGGACAATAATGAGCGAGGCATTGCTTCGCGTGAGCGGCTTGGCTGCACGCGCGGGTGAGAAGCAGATATTGCACGACATCGACCTGACGGTGAACCGCGGCGAAATCCACGTGCTCATGGGACCCAACGGCGCCGGCAAGACCACGCTGGGCCAGGTGATCATGGGCAGCCCGTCGTTTACGGTGGACGCCGGCTCGATCGAGCTCGACGGCGCCGACATCACGTCGATGGAGGTGGACAAGCGCTCGCGTGCGGGCCTGTTCATGAGCTTCCAGGCACCCGTCGAGGTACCCGGCGTGCCCATCAACAGCTTCCTGCGCGCCATCGTCGCACAACACGACAACCTGAACCTGAAGGGCAAGAAGTTCAAGCAGCGCATCGCGCACATCGCCGAGCAGCTGGACATGCCCGAATCGGTGTTCACCCGTGAGCTGAACGTGGGCTTTTCGGGTGGCGAGCGCAAGAAGATCGAAATGATGCAGCTGCTGTTGCTGCAGCCCAAGCTGGCCATCCTGGACGAAACCGACTCCGGCCTGGACGTCGACGCGCTCAACGTGGTCAGCCGCGCCATTGCCGTCTACCGCGAGGAATGCGACGGCACCATCCTGATCGTCACGCACAACACGCGCATCCTGGAGCATCTGCCCGTGGACCGCACGCACGTGATGGTGAAGGGCACGATCGTGGCCGAGGACGACGCCAGCCTGATCGCCAAGATCGACGCGGAGGGCTTCGAGCAGTTCGGCTACGTGGCCGACGAGGAGCCCGCCCAGGAAGAGCCGGCCATGCGCGACCAGGAAGTGGGGCAGTTCGACGTGAGCGCCGCCCTGGCCAGCGCCGAAGAGGCCGTGCGCGCCGCGGAAGAAGGCGAGTAGGCCATGGCAGAAAGGCAACGTTCGCAGGTTGCCGATGTCGATCGCAGCCTGTACGACTTCACGAAAAGCGAGGAGGGCTCCGAGCGGCTCGACGCCGGCCTGACGCCCGAAATCGTGCGGGAGATCTCCGAGCGCAAGGACGAGCCCGAGTGGATGCTCGAGCATCGCCTGAAGAGCCTGGAGATCTACCACCAGCTCGACGTGCCCGACTGGGGGCCGTCCATCGAGGGGCTGGACATGGACAACATCGTCACGTACGTGAAACCCCCCACGGAGCAGAAAAGCGACTGGGAAAGCGTGCCCGACGACATCAAGGACACCTTCGAGCGCCTGGGCATCCCCCAGGCCGAGCGCGCGTACCTGGCAGGCGTGGGCGCCCAGTACGACAGCGAGCTGGTGTACCACAACATCCAGGAGTCCGTCGCCGATCTGGGCGTGGTCTACTCGGGCATCGAGGAAGCGATGAAGGAACCCAAATGGGAGGCCATCATCCGCGAGCACTTCATGCACCTGATCACCCCCGACGACCACAAGTTCGCCGCGCTGCACGGAGCGGTGTGGAGCGGCGGCAGCTTCGTCTACGTGCCGGCGGGCGTGAAGATGGACTTCCCGCTGCAGAGCTACTTCCGCCTGAACGCGAAAGGCGCCGGCCAGTTCGAGCACACGCTGATCATCGTCGAAGACGACGCCGACCTGCATTTCATCGAAGGGTGCAGCGCGCCGAAGTACAACGTGGCGAACCTGCATGCAGGCGCGGTCGAGCTGTTCGTCGGCAAGCGCGCCAAGCTTCGCTACTCGACCATCGAGAACTGGTCGAAGAACATGTACAACCTGAACACCAAGCGCGCCATCGTGGACGAAGACGCCACGATCGAGTGGGTGAGCGGCAGCTTCGGCAGCCACGTGGGCTACCTGTACCCGATGAGCATCCTGAAGGGCGCGCGCTCGAACTGCGACTTCACGGGCATCACGTTCTCGGGCGCCACGCAGAACCTGGACACGGGCTGCAAGGTGGTGCTCAACGCGCCTTACACCAGCGCGCACATCGACAGCAAGGGCATCAGCAAGGGTGGCGGCACGCAGACCTTCCGCTCTAGCGTGGTGGTTACCGACAAGGCCGAATACTCCAACGTGGCCGTGGCGTGCGCCAGCCTGATGCTCGACGACATCAGCCGCTCTGACACCATCCCCGCGATGGACGTGCGCGCCAAGCACGTGAACGTGGGGCACGAGGCATCCATCGGCCGCATCGGCGACGACATGCTGTTCTACCTGATGAGCCGCGGCGTATCCGAACAGGAGGCGTCAACGATGATCGTCAACGGCTTTGCCGACCCGGTGAGCAAGGAGCTGCCGCTGGAGTACGCGGTCGAGATGAACAACCTGATCAAACTCGAGATGGAGGGGGCGATCGGGTAATGGCAACTCCAACGAAACTCAGAGTCAACCAGATGCCTGCGCTCACGTGGCACAGGCTGAAGATGAATTGGGCCGATGTGGTCATCCCTGCCGCGAGTGGGGTGCCCGCGCCCGCATCCATTTCCTTCGACGTTCCCGAAGGAGTGGGCCTGGGCTGGTTCGAGCGAACCATCGAAAGTGACGACCACCACGAAGAGGGCGATGTCGCCCTGGTGGGCCTGTTCGACAAGGTGCTCGAGCAGATCGGCAACCGCG
>CACXFZ010000209.1 GCA_902767025.1 uncultured Coriobacteriaceae bacterium | reverse complement strand
TCTTCTTGAAGGCGGCGGCGCCCACCGACAGCACTTCGTCTACCACCAGGATCTCGGGGTCGATGGCCACTGCAAACGCGAAACCCAATCGCGCCTTCATGCCGCTGGAGTACGTGCGCATGGGCTGGTCGATGTACAGGCCCAGATCGGCGAATTCGACGACCTTGGGCTCGAGCGCCTCGATTTCCGAGCGCCTCAGCCCCAGGATCTGCCCGCGCAGGCCGATGTTCTCGCGCCCGGTCAGCTGCTGGTCGAAGCCCGCCTGCAGCTCCAGCAGCGCGCTCACGCGGCCCTTCACTTCGACCGTGCCGCTGGTGGGGTACGCCACCCCGGTGATCATCTTGAGCGCCGTGCTCTTGCCTGCGCCGTTGTGCCCCAGAAACGCCACCGCTTCGCCGCGGCGGATCTCGAAGCTCAGATCCTTGTTGGCATCGACGCTGCCCAGGAACATGCCCTTCTTCTTGTAGTTGAAGATGCCCAGGAAGCGGCCCCGGTCGTTCTTGTACAGGTTGAAGGTCTTCGTCACGTTCTCGAAGCGGATCACCACTTCGTCGCTGACCTTGGTCTTCTGATGGTCCAGAATCGGCTGGGCGGCCTTGCTCTGCTCGTCGCTAGAGGACATCGGCCACCTCCTGGTTGAACTTCTTGTACACCCAGGTGCACGCCAGCAGAGTCACCACGAACACCACCGCGAACCCTATGCACATCTGCGGGTCTTCCCAGATCCACACCTTGTCGTAGTACGCGTCGCGGAAACCCGTCACGAAGAACGTGACCGGGTTGTAGTTCAGGATGGCTTGGATCCATTCGATGTTGATGGCCTTCACGTTGAAGATCACGCCCGACAGCCAGAAGATCGGCGTGGACAGCGCGTGCATCAGGTTCGCGAAGTCCTTGCTGATGGCCGACAGCTGGGAGAACATGATGCTGGCGATGTCCCAGAACAGCAGCATCAGCACCAGCAGCAGCGGCACTTGCAGCAGGTAGACGTCCAACTCCATGCCGCATAGAAGGTAGATGACGATCAGGGCCGCTTGCAGCATCAGCTGCACGAACATCATCGCCAGCGCGAAGATGCCCGATATGGCGCTCAGCGGGAACTTGATCTTGTTCACCAGGTACGGGTAGCGGTGCAGCACGTCGATGCCGGCGTTGAGCAGCTCCTGCATGAAGAACCATGGGATGATGCCCGCGCACAGCCACAGGATGTACGGCGGCGCCCCGCCGCCACCGTCGCCCGCGCGCAAGCCCACTTCCAGGGCAAACCAGAAGCAGAAGACGTACATGGCGGGTCGGATGAAGAACCACGCCCACGACAGCACAGCGCCGCGGCTCTTCTTCACCAGCTCGAACTTGCCCAGGCGGAATATCTGCCTGCGCCATTCCCAGTTGTCCTTGATTATGCCGACTAGCGTGGCTAGCACAAAGCTCCCTTACCTCGAAGACCGACGTGTTCTAATGATAGCGAATCGCACGAAACCCGTCCCCTCAGTTTTCGCCGTCGCCCTGACTGGCATCCTGCGTTGCTCCCTGCAGGCGCTCCAGCGGCGTTTGGTACGTCGCCGTTTCGCGCAGGTTCGTCTCGTCGTAGACGCCGTCGGCGCGCGGCACGAACAGATACCACAGCAGCGAAAAGACACTCAGGGCGATCAGGATCCCGGTGAGCACGCCCAGAGCGCGATGGCGCACGTTTTGCAGGTCTGCATGCTTCGGCTCGATCATCGTGCATCCCCCTCGGCTGCATCTTGCATGATTGCGTATCCTTCGGGCGCCTCGCCTTCGACGGCATCTTCTGCAAGCTCTTCATCGTCCTGGAAGGTGTCGCGGCGCGGCTCGCTCTTGGAGCGCCTGCGGTAGTAGTGCTGAAGCACCGGATCGAACAGGTGCAGCTTCCACACCGCCGCACCCACCGCCACGCCCAGCACGACCAGGGCAACCCAGCGCGCCACGCCCGACATGCCGCTCATGAAGCAACCCGCCAGCGTCATCACCAGCGAGCACGCGTAGAGCGTGGCCACCGAGCGCTTCTGGCTCAGGCCCGCACGCACGAGCCGGTGGTGCAGATGGCCCATGTCGGCCTGTCCGATGCGCCGCCCCACGCGCCAGCGGCGCACGATGGCCGACACCGTGTCCAGCAGCGGCACGCCCGCGATGATCAGCGGGATCAGCATCATCGCCATACCTTGCATGCGCACGACGCCGGAAATGCTGATCACGGCGAGCAGGGCGCCCAGAAACAGGCTGCCCGAATCGCCCATGAACACCGATGCCGGATGGAAGTTGTAACGCAGAAACGCAATGCACGACGCCGCCAGGGCCACGCAGAACATCGCCAGGATGAAGCTGCCGCGCATGGTGACCAGGTACAGCAGGCCCAGCGACACGATGGCCGTGATGCCCGCGGCCAGGCCGTCCAGGCCGTCGATCAGGTTGATGATGTTCATGAACACCAGCAGGTAGACGATGGTGACCGGCCAGTCGATCCAGCCCAACGCGACCACGTCGCCGCCCGTGAGCCAACGCACCGCACCCACGGTCACTCCCGACATGCAGATGACCGTGGCACCCAGGATCTGCCCCGCCAGCTTGCTGCGCGGAGACAGCGGCGACACGTCGTCGATCAGGCCCACCACGAACACGATGGACAACCCGGCGATGAGCAGCACGTAGTCGATGTCGCGCACCACGATCAGGTCGCTGGTGCTCCACCCGAACACGTTGGTACCCACGGCGATCACCAGGCAGCCGGCCAGAAAGCCCGCGTAGAGCGCGATGCCGCCGGCGCGCGGCACGGCACGGTCGTTGACGCGGCGCACGCCCGGGAAGTCGATGGCGCCGATGGCCCCCGCGATGCTCTTCGACACGGGCACCATGGCATAGGCCGTCGCGAACGACACGGCGAACACCAGCAGTCCTTGGGCAAACATCACCATTGCGGCTTGGCTACCCTTTCTGCTCCCCTGTGCATGTCCCCCCTGCTCATGCCCCTAGAACGACGGAGAGACAACCACCGTGTTGGGGTCTCCGCCCGCGTCGATCACGTTCATCAGCTCGGCCCAGGTCTCTTCGGCCGGATAGCACAGCCAAGCGCCCGTTTCGGGATCGGCCCCACCGTCGTAGGGTGCCGTGCCCAGGTAGAACGTGACCTTGTCGGCGTTCTGCACGAAGCGGTGCACCAGCTCCAGCAGCTGCTCTTCGGTGAAGTTCGTTTCCATCTGCGACATGATCGCACGCGTGAAGAACTCCACTTCGGCATCGCCCGCCGACAACACGCGTCGTATGATCGTCTCCACCATCGCGCGGTCGTTGATCTGGCGCATGGCATCCTGGTTGCCGCCGTACTGCTTGCGCTGGCGCATCAGCACGAGCGCTTGGGCGCCGTCCAGGTGTTGCTCGCCGGGCTCCAGGTAGATCTCGGTGACGTTGTCGAAGATGTTGGTGAGAGACATGCCCACCGGCACGTTGGCGTCGATGCCGCCGATCGAGTCGATGAAGTCGGCGAACTGCCTGAAGGTCATGTTCATGTAGTACGGGACCGTGCGGCCCGTGAGCTGCTCCACAGCCATCACCGAATAGGCCATGCCGCCGGCATTGTATGCCTCGTTGAGCTTGGTCACCGGGCCCAGGATGGTGGACCGCGTGTCACGCGGAATCGTCAGGATCGTGATCTGGAACGTGCCCGGGTCCACGCGCACCAGCATCATCGTGTCGGAACGCGAGGTGCCGTCGGCGCCGTGGCCGGTGGTCTGGGCCGTGCCCGTGCGGATGTCGTTGCCCACGACCAGCACGTAGAACGGGTCGGGAACGGGCTCGGGCTCCGGCTCGGATGCGGGCTCGGAGGACGTCTTGGGAGCGGGGTCGCTCACCTTCGCCGACGAGACCGGCTTGGGGTCGGCCTTCGGCTCGGGTGCAGGCTTCTGGTTCAGGGCAAACGCGATGCCGCCCGCCACCAGCGCCAGCACCACCAGCGGGATCACCACCAGCGGCCACTTGCGCTTCTTCTTCGCAGCCGGCTCCTCGAACGACGGTGCAGCAACCGGAGCGCTTTCGTCGAAGCTCGGTGTTTCTTCTGTCGCATCGGCACGTGCATGTTTAGCCATGTCAAACCCCTCGAACGCTTATCGAATATGCCAATAGTTCCAAACAAAAGATTATACACGCAACTGCATCCCAAGACCTCAATCCACACGACTCCCCATCCCCACCTGACCTGCACCCGAACCGCACACACGCACCCAACCGCCTCACTCTCCCATCGCCACCCAGCTCATGGAAAACCAGGGCAGTTCTGCCATGAAAACGCACGCTGTGCACGTGGTTCGCCCCTGTTCCCACGTGCATACCATCCGATTTCGTGCCATTCGGACCCAATCGACGTGCATACCGTGCGTTTTCATGGCAGAACATGCGGAATTTTTCATGAGCCCACAAGGTATCCAACGAAACTAGCGCTCCGCATCAGTGCGATAGCGCATCAGCCCAGACAAGAGCAGGCAGTCGCGCAGTTCCTTGCGCCGCTGCATCTGCTTGGCATCTGGTGCCCGAAGCCGCCTGCCCATGAGTCTCGCAATCTGGCGCACCTTGCCCTCGAATTCCTCGAAGATGAAGAACTCCTGCCTTGTAATCGTCACTACTTTGATGCCCTGGCACTCCAGAGCGCCCCGACGGATCGAGTCGCTTGCTATGCGGTCGCTGCTGTTGTGGTATGCCGTGCTGTCGTATTCGACCGCCACTCGGTGCTCGGGAAAGAACAAGTCGCAACGCAGGGTTTCTTTGCCCGTTGCCGCCTTGCCCTTTGCGTTCAACTCCACTGGATGGTTCAGCAACGCCGGCTTGAATCCGCGTCCACCCAGGCGAACCGGCAGGCACAGGCGCATCCACAGAAAGGTTTCCATGGGAGACGCCGACCCATGCCCGACCCACTCCAAAGCGGTCAGCGCCTTGCGCGACCCATATTCGTGTTTCATGCGCTCCACGAAGCGGCGCAGTTTGTTGGACGTGGTGAGTGACCCGCACCGCTGGAGCATGCCTCCGCCCTCCTCCAAAGACGGCTGATACGTACCACACAGCTCCATGCCCAACTCAATGAGCTTGATCAAAGGGAGCTGGCTTGCCATCTGCAGGTACGTCAACTCGGGACAGGCAACCAGGCAGTTCTTATCGATTCTCCAGAACGAACCAACTGGCAAGGGGCCTGAACACACGTGACAAGCCAGACGCTTGTTGTTCTTGCGCTTATCGGCATCGGGCACCAATACGTGCAAGGGCAGTACAAGCTCCGGATGTTGCTCGATAAAGCTTTCCAGCTCGCTGGATTCATAGCCGACCGCCACACTCCTTACTTGCGTGGGGCGCATGGACGCAAGCCATTCCCGCTGGCCATATGCTTGCCAACACTCAATCGCCGAATGGTATCCGAACACGATGTTCATGCACACAGTTATGCCATACCGATGTCGCGCCGTGGTCGCGTAGCGCTCGACAGATTGGTCGCAGAATCGTCGCATACGGGTCGCCACTACGGTCGCCCACAAGTCGCAGGATGGTCTTCTCTCGGTCTCATTTCAGAAAAGAAACGAAGCAGAATAGGCAACGTTTCATCCGTAGCACACCACCGTTCGTAGTGCGGCGATTCCATATGCCTGCTCATGGAAAACCAGGGCCGTTCTGCCATGAAAACGCACGCTGTGCACGTGGTTCGCCCCTGCTCCCACGTGCATACCGTGCGATTTCGTGCCATTCGGACCCAATCGACGTGCATACCGTGCGTTTTCATGGCAGAACATGCGGAATTTTTCATTATGCGACTTTTTGTATGCGGTCGAGCCGAAGGGCGCGGGCTCGAATGGGTAGGAGGCGAAGGGCCCGGCGGGCACCACTGCCTGGCTGGCGGATGTGGCGTACAATAGCAGGCGGTTGCGAACCCGTTGCTCGCGCAAGGCTCGACGGAGACGGAAGAAGGAAGACATGCCTCAGCCCCAGGTTTCTATCATCATCCCTGCGTACAACAGCGCCGCCTTCATCGAGCGCTCGCTTGGCAGCGCGCTGGGCCAGACGGTCGACGACATCCAGGTGATCGTCGTCGACGACGGCTCCACCGACGACACGCTGCGCATCGTGCAGGACATAGCCGAGCGCGACGAGCGCGTGGAAGTGCGGCGCCACGAGCAGAACAAGGGGCGCATGGAGGCGCGCCGCACGGGTGTGACCGCCGCCAAGGGCGTGTTCACGCTGTTCCTGGACGCAGACGACGAGCTCGACTCCGCGGCTGCGGAAAAGTCGCTGCGCGTGCAGAACAACCGCTACGACATCGTGCACTTCGGCATGGAGATGCGCTACGCCGGGTTCGCCACGGAACACGAGCGCTTCGCCGACGAGATGATGGTGCGCCCGCCACGCGGCACCTACGAAGGCGCCGACATCACCCATGCCATCCTGCGCGACCACAAGGGCCCCTGGAGCCTGTGCGCGAAGCTGATCCGCACATCGCTGCTCCACCGCGCGTTCGAGCACATACCCCCCTCGTCGATCACACTGGCCGAAGACGCCGCCATCTTCTTCATCGTGTCGTGCTATGCCCAATCGCTGCGCGGCATGCCGAAATACCAGGGCTACGTCTACCACATCGACCAGGGCGGCTCGGACGCCAAGTGGCGCAACATGGACGCTGCGCAGTTCGTCAAGATCTGCGAGTACTCCAAGGCGATGGCCTGCATCGAGGACTTCCTGGAGAAGACCCACCTGAAAAAAGAGCACTGGCAGGACTACCAGGCCCTGCGCGCCATGCATGCCCAGTCGATCGCAGACCGCCTGATCGCGTGCGTGAAAACCGACGAGCAGCCGGCGGCCTACCGCGAAATGCTCAAACTCTGGCCTGCCTGCGAATGCGTGGCCGCCCTGGCCCACATGGGTTGGGACAAGCCCGCCCAGGTGCTCAAGGCCGTCAACGACCCGCTTGCCAACCCGCGGCCCCGGCGCCAGGTGCGCACCGTGGGCGTGTTCCACCACAGTCTGGGCGTGGGCGGGGCCGAACAGGTGACCGCCAACCTGGTGAACCTGTGGCACGACATGGGACTGAACGTGGTCCTGTTCACCGAAGAGAGCCTGCGCGCATCGGTCCAGAAGCTGCCGCGCCGCATCACCCATGTGCAACTGCCCAGCCCGAACGGTTCGGACGACGCGGACATGGCGCAGCGCACGCTCCTGATCGAGCAGGCCGTGCGCGAGCACGGTATCGACGTGTTCGTACACCATCAATGGTACAGCCAACGCCTACCCTGGGACCTGCTGCTGCTCGACACGCTCGATGTCGCCACCTGCGTGTACTGCCACAGCTCGTTTCGCATGCTGTTCAGCGAAGGCCACCTGTGGGAGTTCGACCAGCCGCGCTGCCTGCGCTACGCCGACGCGCTCGTGGTGCTCAGCGAAGCCGACCAGGCGTACCTGTCGGACTTCAACCCGCACACCTACATGGCCGAAGACCCGCGCACCGTCAGCGCCGACGACGTGCCAGCCGCCCTGCTCAACGAGAAGAACATCGTGTGGGTGGGCCGCTTGACACCCTTCGACAAGCAACCGGAAGACGCGCTGGAGATCTTCGCGCGCGTGGCAACGGTCGAGCCGGACGCCACCCTCACGATGGTGGGACCCGCCCCCAGCAAAGACGAGATGAAGCGGCTGAAGTCCCTGTCCCGCAAGCTGGGCATCGACAAGCGCACCACGTTCACGGGCGCCGTGAACAACACCGATTCGTACTACCAGCAGGCAAGCGTGCACCTGCTCACATCTCGCTTCGAAGGCTGGTGCCAGGTGCTCTCCGAAAGCAAGTGCCACGGCCTGCCGTGCGTGATGTACGACCTGCCCAACCTGACGCTTGCGCGCGACGGGCGCGGCATCGTGAAAGTCGAGCCCGGCCAACGCGACGAGGCCGCCCGGGCGCTGATCGAGCTGCTGGGCGACCGCGAGCTGCGCGCCGCCCTGGGGGCCGAAGCGCGTGCGAGCATCCAGGAGCGCATACCGTTCGACCATCGCCTGCTGTGGTCGCGCCTGTTCGAGGAACTCGGCCGCGAAGGCACCCCGCGCACGCAAACCGACACCGACACGCGCTGGGACATGCTCATCGAGGCATGCAAGGAATCGGTGCGCAACGAACGCGAGCGCTCCATCAAGATCCTGCTGCGCGAGCGCACGGCCATCCACGCGCGCAACCTGTGGCACCGCGCCCGCGGGGAATAGGGCGAGCGGGGGACTGAGAATCCCCGAGCCTGCAGCGCACGGACGCACCTGCGAACAACCGGGGCCACCCCATGCCTGCCAAGGCGCAGGCGCCCACCCGTACGCGAACGGGCGGTCGAGCGAGAGCGCTCTTCCCTAGTCCACCAGCGCCGCAGGCGTGATGCGCATGGCTTCGGCCACCGAACGCAGCGGCACTTCCCCGGGGAAGGCGGCCAGGAACGCATCGGGATCCGACATCAAGAGCCGGTAGCGCGCCTGGTCTTCGGGATGGAGCAGGTCGTAGCCCGACAGCCCCTGCTCGACCGCCGATTCCAGATCGGCAATCCAGCGGTCCATGAATTCCCGGCGCAGCTCGGGTGCGATGCGCGAATAGTTCCAGGAATAGCCCGCGTACCGTGCAGCATCCAAAGACGGTCCGAACGTGCGCAGGGCCTCTTCCCCACGCTCTTCCAGAAACGCGAACGTGCGCTCGTATTCCTCGCATACGGCGTAGACCTTGCTCGTGGCCTGGCCGTTGCTCGACGAGGTCGCGTTGTCGATGCGGTAGTGCATGAACCCGCGCCGCATCAGGTACACGCGGCGCGCCGCGATCCAGCAGCGGTGCACGAACGACGTGTCCTGGAACGCCGCCCCGGGCGAGGGCGTGAAGAAGATCTCGTTGTCCTCGAGCAGCTGGCGGCGGTACAGCGCGGCGCTGATCACGAAGCGCGTGCGCAGAAGGCCAGGGTGGTCGACGGGACAGATCGGCCGTCCGTTCGGGAAGCCGTCGAACAGGCGCAGGTGCTCGTCGCGCACCGCCCTCCCGCGCCCGTCGACCTCGTCGCGGTGCAGGTAGAACCCGCTTTTCACCACGTCGACGTCGAATATCTGCGTGGGCCGGTACAGCTCCTCGAACATGTTCACGTCGGCGAAATCGTCGGGCTCGCAGATGCCCACCCAATCGGCCTGAGCCAGCGCCAGCCCCTGGTTCATCGCGTCGCCGTAGCCGGTGTTGGGCTTGGTGAGCACGACGATGCGCTCGTCGCACGACGCGTAGCTGGCCAGGATCTGCGGCGACGCATCGGTGGACCCGTCGTCGATGCAGATGATCTCGATGTCGTCGAGGGTCTGGGCGAGCAGCCTGTCCAGGCACTGCGCCAAGAAGCGCTCCACGTTGTAGATGGGAACCAGCACCGATACCTTGGG
>CACXFZ010000208.1 GCA_902767025.1 uncultured Coriobacteriaceae bacterium | reverse complement strand
TACCGCTTCCCGTTCGAGGGATTCGAGGCGGGCGACGTGCCGCGCAGCGTCATCGACGAGGCGTTCAGCCCCGAGGCCGTGGCCGCCCAGGTGGGCGACGCCCTGCGAACGCAGGCGTTCGGGCGCGCGATGGGCGAACTGGACCTGGTGGCCATCGGAGAGCCGCAGTTCTCGGGCCGGGGCGAACCGGCTGACGGCCAGCCGTACGACTTCGATGCCGAGATCGACTGCAGCCCCATCTTCGAGCTGTCGAGCTACGAGCCCGTGTCGATCAAGCTGCCCGACATGAACCGCGCCAACCCCAACCTGCTGGCCACGCTCAAGCGCATGCGCGAGACCGAAACGCTGCACGCACTGCAGGAGCGCCTTCTGGGCGAGCCGCCCGAGATCATGTGCGACGCGCGCGAGGAAGAGCAGCTGCAGGCCGTCTACGCCGAGGCGAACGCCATCAACCTGCCGTTCGACGCGTACCTGGTACAGCAGCGCATCGACCCCGAGAAGTTCAAGCAGGAGCTCGAGGAGCAGGCCACCGAAATGGTCCGCCGCGACCTGGCGCTGGACGCCTGGGCCGCGCACTTCGGCATCCAGGCCACCGACGAGCAGGTTGCCGAGGGGTTCGCGAAGAGCCCTCTTGACTACCCCGCCTTCGCCGAGGCGGAATGGCGCGCCACGGGACGCATCGCGGAAGTGCGCCGCAACATCCGACGTGCCGCCGCGTTGCAAGACGTGCTCTCGTCTGTCGAAATCGAGTTCATCAGCTAGGCTGCCCGGGCCGGAAGGAGCGCCATGTCCACGGAAATCGTACTTGTCGACTACCTGATCGAAGACCTCGACCAGATCGAGATGGCCCTGCAGGATGCAGGCGCCACCGTGATCGTGTCGTCCGATGCCGACGACATCGCCGAAGCGCGCGGCGTGGTGCTGGCGGGGCATGCCATGTTCGAGGACGCCATCGAGCAGATTCGCTCGATGAGCCTGGACGTGTGCCTGCAGACCTACATCGCCGCCGACCGCCCGCTGCTGGCCATCGGCACCGGCATGCAGATGCTGTTTTCGGTGGGTCGCGAAGTGGAACCGGGCAAGATCGGCGACCATGTGGTCGACGGCCTGAAGATCCGCCCCGGGTCCACGCCCCCACTGCCCGAAGAGGACTGGCTGGGCAAGGTCTACGAGCTGCCGCACGAGGGGTTCGCGCGCGTGGACTACGACGACCGCTGCCCCACGCCCCTGCTCGAGGGCATCCCCGACGGCGAGAGCTACTACTATTCGCACAGCTTCGCCGTGCCGACGGGCCCCTGGGTGCAGGCATGGTCGAACTACTCCACCATCTTCCCCGCGGTCGTCGACTTCGGCCGCACCACCTACGGCGTGCAGTTCCATCCCGAGCTTTCGGGCGAAGCGGGCATCCGCCTGCTGAAGCGCTTCGTGCAGATCGTGGAGCAGAGCCCCGCAGGCGAAAAGCTGGTGTTCCCGCAGGGACCGCCGAAGCCCCTGTAGGCCCGTTGCGGATGCCGCTGCAGGCACTGCCGCAACCGCGGCGCCAATAGTTTCCTAATCGCGTTAGGTTTTCTCGCCTGCGCACGAACTGCCTGCTCACCAGCTGGGAAAAGCGGCTATCATGGGCGTTAGCATGTGCAAAAACCGGCACACGGATACGATTGTTTGGGAGGAAAACATGGCAAAGATGAACAAGCTCGTGTTCAAGGGCGGCGCAAGCGATCCGGTTCTGATCGAGCTTCACGACGACAGCACCTACGTGCAGTACGTGTTCAACGACGTCGAAGAAGTGTTCGGCACGCTGCGCATCATGGCCGACTGCATGGCAGCCGACATGGACGGCAAGGGCATTTCGTTCGACCCCGACTACGAGATCGTGTGCGAAGACGCCTGCGCGAACCTGCTCGAGAAGTTCTCCGAGCGCCAGCTGCGCGCCATCATCGGCGTGCTCTACGAGAAGGACCTGCCCAGCGACCTGGACGTGCTTGCCCAGGAGCTGCAGATGCGCATGCAGTAGCGCTTCGCACGCATTGACGTATATCAGCATTCCTTGACGAAACGATGATGTACGACTTTTCGTTTGCAAACCTTTGGGACGGCGCCTTTCCTTCAGAAACGTGGCGCGGGCTGGTCGACGACATCCTGGCACGGGACAGCGCGCAGATGTCGCGCTACACCGCTCTCGGCCAGCCCAGTTCCCTGGCGACTTCCCTGTGCCGCATCCTGCATGACGAGCGCGGCATCCGCTGCACACCCGAGCAAATCGTGTTCGGCGCCGGCACCGACGGCGTGCTTACCACCATCCTGCAGCTGTTCAGCGACCGCCCGCCCCTGGTGGGCACGGAAGAGCCCGGCTACATAGCCATTCCCCAAATAGCCAACCGCACGCGCCACACCCTGGTGCCGCTGCCGGTAAGCGACGATCCGCGCGAGTTCGCCGACGCGCTTGGCAAGGGCGCACCCACCGTCATCTACACCACGCCGTCGCGCCAGTTCCCCACGGGACGCGCAATGCCCGAAGGCCTGCGCGCCCAGGTGCTGGAATGGGCGCAGCGCGCGGATGCCTACGTGATCGAGGACGACACCTGCTGGGAATACCGCTTCGACGGCAAGAGCGTTCCCGCTCTGCAAGCGCAAGACGACCACGACCGCGTGATCTACGTGGGCAACATGTCGAAGGCGCTCTCGCCCGGCATGCGCATCGCCTACGCCGTGCTGCCGCCGCAGGTGATGGAGAAGTACCGTGCGCTTTTCAGCTTCGCACATGAGCCGGTGTCGCATCTGGAGGCCGAAGTGCTGGCGCGCTTCATCGACGAAGGGCATTGGGAGCCCCACCTGCAGCGGATGCGGGAAGGCATGAAGCTGCGCCACGACACGATGGCAGAGAGCCTGTCGCGCGAGCTGGGCGATATCGCGAGCTTGTCTGGCGTGGGCAGCGGCATGCACCTGTTCGCCAGCGTGGAAAACGGCATGACGCAGGAAGAGCTGGTGACGCGCGCCCGCGATGCAGGAGCCGCCGTCTACGGGGCGGACCTGTGCTGGTTCTCGCAGCCGGCGCCGACCGGCACGGTGATCCTGGGCTTCTCGTCGTTCGACGTCGCCGACATACCCGCTGCAGCAAGCGCCCTGGCACGCGCCTGGCGCTAACCGCCTTTCGGCAAACCGGACTGCCCTTTCGCCATCAATCGCACAAAAGAAACGCGGCCCGAAGGCCGCGTTTCCCTCTGCAAGCAGAGTATGGAGGGAGGGAGGATGGAGTAATCATCACTCGTGCTGCCCGCCCTTGCGAGCGAGCGCAAGATCCTAGTACTCCTCGAAGGTGTTGACGCCGCAGATGGGGCACTTGGCCGGCTTGGCACCCTTGTGGATGAAACCGCAGGTGGAGCACAGCCAGTAGCTTTCCTTCGTGGGCGTGTCGATGGTGGTGTAGGCATCCATGTACCACTTGGCATGGTAGGCCTCGGCCAGCTTGGCGCGGGTGAAGACCTTCACAGCCTCTTCAAGAGCAGCCTTGCGGGTGGCGTCGGACTCGGCCTCAGCCTCTTCCATGGCCTTCTTGATGTAGGTGGGATACATGTCGGACGTCTCGTAGATCTCGCCACGGGCGCCGGCAATCAGGTTGCAGTCGGTCTCGTAGGGATCAACGCTCGGGGACTCGGGCAGCTTGGCAGCCGGGTCGAGCTTCTGAGCCACTTCTTCTTCGAGGTGACGATGGATGTCCTCGGCCTTAGCGGTGGCCTCGAACAGAGCGGCGATGCGCTCGAAGCCCTTGTCCTTGGCGACCTTCGAGAAAGCGGTGTACTTGGCGTTGGCACCGGTCTCGCCTGCCATGGCGCTGTTCAGGTTCGCCAGGGTGTCGTCGGTCGTGGACGTGGGGCCATGATGCTCGGCCTCGTCGGTGATGATGTTGAAGTTGCTGGCCTTCTTGGGATCGTCGATGACCATCTCGAACTCGGCCATGGCCTCGGCAGCGGCGCTCGAAGCGGCGCTGGAAGCAGCGCTTGCGGAAGCGCTGGCAGATGCCTCAGCGGAGCTGGCGGCCGAAGCGGTGGAGCCACCACTGGAGCATGCGCTCAGAACGCCCATGACGCCCATCGAGGCTGCGCCCACAGCGGCGCCCTTCAACAAATTCCTGCGGGTAATCTCTGACATGGAAACCTCCTCTTTCCGTATCTGGGGGCAGCTTCTTGCTCCCATTTTGGGTAGCTCTCCTTCCAAGCTGCCCATTCAAGCGCCTCCACGCGCTTGCCAGTTGCACAGTCCCCTCTCCACAATGGGTAACTGTCATCAGATACGATAGCTAACCACTAGCAATTTACCTAGCACAATTTGTTCCAGTGTTTGTACGATTTTCTACGATTAATATCGAGAGCTATTAAGCACGTGCACAATTTTTATCCGATTTTTGCCTTATGTGCTACAAATCGCGCCATGGTCGCGCGGGACTTACAGGTCGTCGACCAGCGCGGTCGATTTGGCGTATGCCGTCGACCTTGCCTCGAAGAAGTCGGTCTTGACCATGTTGGCATCGGCGTACTGCGAGACCCAGGACATGTTCGGCGGTTCTTCGATGTTGTCCTCGAACAGCGGCCCGTAGCCCAGGCTGCTCCAGCGCTGGTTGCCCAGGTAGCGGATGTAGTCGGTGATCATCTGCTTGGTCAGGCCCTGGATGTCGTCGCCGATGACGTAGTGGCCCCAGGCGATTTCCTGACGCACGCCCTCTTCGAGCATCTCGCGCAGCACGGCGACGTTTTCCTCGGTGAACAGGCCCGGCTCTTCCTTCTGCAGCTCCTGGATGATGTTGCGGAACAGCCACAGGTGCGTGTTCTCGTCGCGGTTGATGTAGCGGATCTCCTG